>NZ_JBPCSX010000056.1:0-2928 GCF_051006775.1 Mycobacterium sp. | reverse complement strand
CTGCACCCCGGAGTCCGATGAGTACCGGCGCGCCACCGGTCTGGCCGCCGGAGCGGTGCCCGGTTTCACCCTGGTTGACGCCTGGACTGCGGCGGGCAACACCGATCCGGGCCACACCTGGTCGGCGCGTAACCCGCTGGTCCCCCGCCGGGCCATCCATCCGCACCGTCGGCTCGACTACGTGATGGTGTCGACCCCGCGCCGACACGGTGCCGGTCATGTCAACGAGTGCCGCCTGGCCGGTACCGACGCGGTCGACGGGGTGTGGGCCAGCGACCACTTCGCGGTGGTTGCCGAGGTTCAGATGTGACGCACAGCTAGTCGTCGATTCCGATAGCGTGCGGGGACAACGAGTGAACGGAGGCCTGGATATGAATGAGCCGAAGGCAGGCACGTACGACCCCAAGAAGGGCGGCAAGTTCGAGCCGACGACCAAGGCGACGCCTCCACCGCCGCGTCAGCCGGGTCAGAAGGACAAGAAGCGGTAGCTGCTGGCAGTGCTAATGCTTAGAGCGAGTCGATGTCGGCAGACGCGCGATCTGCGTTGTAAGCCAGTGCCATTGCCGCACCACCAACGACGAAGATCGTTGCGGCACTGCCGATGCGCTGCAACTCCGCGTCCAATTCGCGGAGAAGTTCGCGCATTTGGTCGGCGCTGAACTCTTTTTCGGGCACGCTTATACCCCTTCGAGGTTGCCGGCCGGGTAGACGATGTTGCGTACCCGCAGTTCGATCGGGGTCCGCAGGTAGTCGGTCCAGAAGTACTTAGCCGGGACTCCGAACGGGTCGAATATTGCTTCGTCGCAGTATCGTTCGGATTGAAAGCACCAATCCAAGATCACCGGATCTGACACACGCCCCCGGCCAGTCATGGACGCCACACCGCCGATGATCGCATCCCAGCCGCGGATGCCGGCGAGTCCCGGATCCTGGTGGATGGCGTCTAGCGCGTCGGCCGCGGTGACGCGCATGCTGCGGATCACCAACTCCCGCAGCTGCCTGGCAGCGAAGTGCCAGTCCTCACCGCCGTTGATCGTGTCGACGAAATCTCGGTAGGTGAACAGCGGGGCGGACGTCAGACTGTCGCGGTAGCGCTCGAACTCCCGCCGGGTGATGCGATGGTGGGCACCAACCCGGATGGTGGCGATGTCGCCGCTCTTGATCTTGCGGCTGATGGTGGAACGGTCCACGCCGAGTCGCTTCGCGGCGTCGGCCGGGGTGAGAGTTTCAGTGCGCGTAACAAGGTCCACCACCTCGCCCGCTTCCTTTGCGCCGCTGAGGTGTGCGCGCACCAGATCGACCCACTCGGCTTCGCTCAGCCGCGGCCGGTTCCGCTTTACGTCTTCACCTTGCGGCGGCGGATGAAGAACCCGATGAAGATCATCGAGGCCGGACTCAGCGTGTAGCCGAGGTCCTGCAGGATTCCCTGCTCCACAGCACTGAGCACCCGAACACCACGTCCGCTGTCGGCCAACGCATTCATCAACTGGGCGTTGGAACCGGTGAAGGTGTCGTCGTCCAGGTGCGAGCCGGAGCTTCCCGACTCCCATGGATCCGGCGTGTAGATCGGCACCGGCCCGCCGTAGGCCGCCACCGCGTTGTCGCCGACGAAGTACAGGCCGCCGTTACCTCCGGTGAGGTTCGGATTGAACGCAGCCTTGAACCGGTACAGCGTGTTGATCGCCGGCGTGCCGTTCTCGTCCGCGACGAAGCTGTCGAACACCGTCCATTCCCGGGAGGTGTTGTAGCCGGCCTCATCGATGTAGGACAGGAAACCGTAGGCGTGCATCATCTCGTGCATCATCGTCGAGATGAAGTCGTACTCGTCGCCGGCGACGGTGTCACCGAAAGCCCATGGCTGACCGAAGTTGGCATCGATGCTGCCGTCGTACCCGGATCCGTTCCCGTCCACACCTCCGAGCAGCTTGCCCTGCACCACCGTGGAGAAGTAGCCGGAACCGGAATCCTCGAGATCGCTGCCCGCCGATGCCAAGTTGTCCGAGTCCGGCGCATTGGACGCCGTCACCTCGAAGGTGAGGGTTACCGGCGCGCTGACCACGATGTAGGACGCGATCTCATCCGCCGCGAACTGCAGCGCCTGCTTGGCGGCGGCGGTCCAATACCGGGCACCCTCGGTGTAGTTGAAGACGTAGGTGACCAACGAGCCGGTCACCACCGATGCCGGGATCGGGACCGAGACCGCTACCGGTGTTGAGCCGCCGTGGCCGTCGGTGATAGTGACGGTGAAGGTGTCGGTACTGGCGGCCACGCCGAGGGTATTCGGGGTGTAGGTGAATTCGCCTGTGCCGGAGTCGATTATCACCGCGCCCCTGGTGGTGGACCCCGGAGTGCTGAAGGTCAGCGGATCGTTGTCCGCATCGGTTGCGGTGACGGTTCCGTTGACGACGCCGGTGGACGGATCCGGAGTGCCGACGGTCGGCGTGCCGGCGACAGGGGCGGAGTTCTTGGGGCCGATCGCCACGGTCACCGAGACCAGGGTGGTGCCGCCCTGGGCGTCGGTGTCGGTGATATCGAAGGAGTCGGCAAGGTCGGCGCTTGTCGCGGAGTCACTTGCGGCGGCATGGCGCGCAGATGCGGTGGGTGTGTAGGTGAAGGCGCCGTTGGTCGCGACTGCCACCGTGCCCTTGCCGGTACTCGACGGCGCACTGTAGGTGAGGGTGGTGCCATCGGTGTCGGTGGCGACCACCCTGCCGACGACGACGCCTGTCGTCGCGTTGGGCGAACCGACAGTGACCGTTGCCGCCGGTCCGGTGTTGGACCGCTTCCAGGCCGTCACATTTACCGGAACGGTCACCGTCGAGGTGTGTCCGCCGAGCCCGAGGAATCCGAGGGTCAGCAGATTCAGCAGGCCGACGATTCCGTGCAGGTGGAACCCGGCTCCGGCATCGCTGGCGGTGACGGTGAAGC
>NZ_JBPCSX010000055.1:0-8153 GCF_051006775.1 Mycobacterium sp. | reverse complement strand
GGGCGCGACGGGCTGCTGCGACTGCGCGAGACCGTGCGGGGGCTGGTCGACAACGACGGCATCACCTATAACGAGATCGACCAGGACCCCCATGACGTCGCAATGCCCGGGCAATGGCAACTCGACGCGATCCCACTGCTGGTGTCAGCGTCGGACTGGGACACCCTGGAAGCCGGGATGGTCCAGCGGGCCCGCCTGCTGGATGCGGTCCTGACCGATGTCTACGGCGAGCGGCGTGCCGTCACCAGCGGCATCCTGCCGCCGCAGTTGTTGTTCGGCCACCCGGGCTACATCCGGGCGGCGCGCGGAGTGCAGAACCCGGGCCGGCATCAGTTGTTCATGCTCGGCTGCGATGTGAGCCGGGCCGGTGACGGACGTTTCCTGGTCAACGCCGACCGGACCCAGGCCCCGTCGGGTGCCGGGTATGCGCTGGCCGACCGGAGGGTGGTGGCCCGCGCGATTCCCGACATCTACGAGCGCATCGGTCCCCGGCCTGCCTCCCCGTTCGCCCAGTCGCTGCGGCTGGCGTTGATCGACGTGGCGCCCGCGACCGCCGAGGATCCCGTGGTGGTTGTGCTCAGTCCCGGTATCCATTCCGAGACGGCGTTCGATCAGGCCTATCTGGCAACGGTTCTCGGCTTCCCGCTGGTGGAGAGCGCCGATCTGGTGGTGCGCGACGGCAAGCTGTGGATGCGATCGCTGGGCACCCTCAAGAGGGTGGATGTGGTGCTGCGCCGGGTCGACGCCGCCTACTCCGATCCCCTTGACCTGCGCCCTGATTCGCGGCTGGGTGTCGTCGGACTGGTCGAGGTGCAGCGCCGCGGTGCGGTGACGGTGGTCAACACCCTCGGCAGCGGGATCATGGAGAGTCCCGGTGTGCAACGGTTCTTCCCCGAGTTGGCGCGGACATTGTTCGGTGAGGAGCCGGCACTGGCATCCCCCCAGCTGTACTGGGCTGGTCTGGATTCCGAACGCTCGCACATTCTGGCCAGGCTCTCCTGCCTGGTGATCAAGTCGGCTGTGGCCGAGGAGACCTTCGTCGGCCCGGCGCTGTCAGCCGCGGAACTCCAACAGTTGGCGTCGCGGATCCAGGCGCAGCCGTGGCAGTGGGTGGGCCAGGAATTGCCGCAGTTCTCCTCGGCCCCCACCGATCACTTCCCGGGGGGCTTGTCCGCAGCATCAGTCGGCATGCGGTTGTTCGCCGTATCGCAGCGCAGCGGATACTCGGCGATGGTCGGCGGCCTGGGTTATGTACTGGCTCAGGGTCCGAGCGCATTCAACCTGAGAAGTGTTGCGGCCAAAGATATCTGGGTACGTCAGCAGAGCCGCGTCGGCGCCGAGCAGTCCGCCGTCACGCCGACGATGGAGCTGCCCAGTGGTACGCAGTTCATCAGCTCACCGCGCGTGCTGTCCGACCTGTTCTGGATCGGCCGGTATGCCGAACGCGCCGAGGGCACTGCGCGTCTGCTGGCTGCCACCCGCGAGCGCTATCACGAGTACAACCGCCGGCATGACGTTGCGGGCAGCGAGTGTGTGCCGGTCCTGCTCGATGCGCTGCGACAGATCACCGGCGTGGCGGACGCGCCGCAGACGCTGTGGTCGCTGACGGTGGATCGGTTGTGCCCGGGATCGCTGGCGCACTCGGTCGAGCGGTTGGCACTGGCGGCCCGCGCGGTTCGCGACCAGATGTCCAACGACACCTGGATGGTGCTGACCGCGGTGGAGCGGGCCCTGGAACACGCGGCGCAATCCGCGCCCAGCGCAGGCGATGACACCCTGCTGGCCAACGCTCAGCGGCGGACACTGGCCGGGATGCTCGCGCTGTCCGGGATGACCTCCGAGTCGATGGTGCACGACGCGGGCTGGACCATGATGGATGTCGGTAAGCGCATCGAGCGGGGTCTGATGCTCACCGATCTGTTGCGCGCCACCCTGACGGTGTCGCGCAGCGCCGAGGCCGAGCGGACAGTCACCGAGACGGTCCTGCTGGCCTGTGAGTCCTCGGTCATCTACCGCCGGCTCAACCTCGGCAGGGTCAGCGTGGAAGCCGTTGCCGACCTCGTGCTGTTCGATGAGAAGAACCCGAGATCGCTGATCTTCCAGCTGGATCGCCTGCGGGAGAACCTGCGCTCGCTGTCCGGGTCGTCGGGCTCATCCAAAGCGGAACGGGTGGTCGAGGAAATCACCGCGCGACTGCGCCGGTCGGATCCCGCGGATCTGGAGGAACTCGATGACAGCGGCCGCCGTGTGGCCCTCGACGAACTTCTCGCCGGCGTGCACGGTGCGCTCAGTGAGCTCGCCGAGGTCATCACGGCGACCCAGCTGTCGCTGCCCGGTGACATGCAGCCGCTGTGGGGCCCCGATCAGAGTCGGTTACTGCCGTGACCACCCGCCGCCACCGGATCACCCATCGCACCGAGTACCGGTACTCCGCGGTGGTGACGAATTCCTATGGTCGCAGTCACCTCACCCCGCGGGACACCGTCCGGCAGCGCTGCCTGAACTTCGACCTCAGCGTCGACCCCGCCCCGGCCGACCGGTCAACAAGCCGTGACGCCTACGGCAACATCAGCACCTACTTCCACATCACCGAACGTCACCACGCGCTGACCGTGGTGGGGGACTCCGTCGTCGAGACCGACTCGCCTGCGCCCGAGCTCTACGGAGCAGGCCCGGCACTGCAACCGTGGGAATCGGCGCTGCCCACGCGTCCCGAAGGAGTCTTTGCCAGCGAGTTCGCGCTCGATCTGCGACCGCCCGAGATCTCCGACGAGGTAAGGGAATACGCCGCATCGAGCTTCATGCCCGGACGTCCTCTGATCGAGGTGATCCGCGATCTCAACGCCCGGATCTTCTCCGACTTCACCTATCGATCGGGCGCTACCACGGTGTCGACCCGGGTCGATGAGGTCCTCGCGGCCGGCGAAGGGGTCTGCCAGGACTTCGCCCGGCTCGCGATCGCCTGTCTGCGCGCCAACGGACTTGCCGCCAGCTACGTCTCGGGTTATCTGGCGACCGATCCGGCTCCCGGGCAGGAGCGGGTGTTCGGGGCGGACGCCACCCATGCATGGGCGGCGGTCTGGACACCCGACGGCGAGTGGCTGGGATTGGATCCCACCAACGACCAACTCGTCGATGAGCGCTACATCATCGTCGGCTGGGGTCGTGACTACGCCGACATACCGCCGCTGTGCGGCATCATCTACACCGACTCCGAGCGCAGCGTGATCGACGTGTCGGTGGACGTCTCGCCGTTCGACGGCGAACCGGTCACTGCGTGAACGTCGTCAGACATTTCTCCGCGGACCCGCCGCGGCCGGTCTCGAACGCGGCGATCCGACCCGGGATCGCATCGGGTGCGGTGGTGGACAGCGTTGAGAACACCGCCGCGTCGATATCGGCCGGCGTTCCGGTCAGCCGAGGAGACTGACCATCGGCAACCGATGTGAGGTACACACCCGCCAGGCAGTCCGCCCCCAGCTCACTGGCCGGTAGATCGCGGGAGGCCTGGATCTGGTGGCCGATCTCGTGGGCCAGGATCGTCGCGACGGCCAGCGCGCCACCGGCGGCGTCCATCCGCTCGATGTCCGGAACGTCCCAGGCGATCTCGCCACTGCAGAACCGGGCGATGCTCAGCTGCGACAGGCAGACGTCGGCAGGCACCGGCCCACCCAGCGCGGCATACCCGATCGGCGCGGCGAATCCGGGCAGCCGCTGTGACCAGAACGTCTCGACATCCGTCGCAGCCTGCTCGGCGACGAAGTTGACCGGTGCGGCGAACTCGACGTCGACCCGGACCGCCGGCCCGGGTGCATCCGGACGCAGGCCGGCCGCGTCGGCGGCGCCGGCGACTGCGGTCATGACCAGGGCTGACGACCATAGGGCTAATGCCGGTGCAGTGGCTACAGCAGCGATCCGCCGGTTGATGCGCATACTCAATTGCAGCACATGCCACTACGGTAATTGACATGAGCGATAACCAGATGCTGGTCCTCAACCGCGCCGACCTGGAGGCCCTCGGGCTGACCTGGTCGGAGATCATCGACGTGTTGGAGGACGCTTTTCTGCAGAAGTCGCGCGGTCTGGTGCAGAATCCGCCCAAGCCGAAGGTCACCTCGCGCGGGGACTCGGCCTTCATTCACGCCATGCCGGCGTACCTGGGCGGCTCGGACAAGATCGGCCTGAAATGGGTGGCCGGATACGAGGACAACAATGACAAAGGGCTGCCCTACATCTACGGCGTGATGATCATGAACGACGCTGAAACCGGCCGGCCGATCGCACTGCTCGACGGCGGCTGGATCACCGAGATGCGCACCCCCGGCGTCTCCGGTGTGACCATGCGCCACGTCCCCGGCGACTTCAAGCACCTGGCCATCGTCGGCTGCGGGTTGCAGGGGCACCGTCACCTCGAGGTCGCACTCGAGGTCCACCCCGGACTGACCCATGTGACGGCCTATGACCGCAATGCGGGCAGAGCCCAGGATCTGCTGGACAAGGCGGGGGACCGGGTTACCCGGGTGGCGTCCTCGCCCACCGATGCGGTGGCCGGCGCCGATCTGGTGATCACCACGATCACCGTGCCACTGGATCCCAAACTCGACTGTGCCAACACCGATCCCAACGCCCTGCTGCTGCCGGTCGACTATGACGACGCGCTGGCGCAGGCGGCATTCGACGGTGCGGTGATCTATAGCGTCGACGATCCCGGTCAGTACAACTCGGTCGCCGACACGATGTATTTCTTCGGACTGCCCAAGCCCACCACGGATCTCGGCTCAGTGGTCGCGGGCACCGTCGAGGTGCCCAGAACCGGTCGGCGGATGTTCCTCAATATGGGGATCGCGATGGACGACGTCGCGCTCAGCTCACTTGTCCTCGATCGGGCCGCTGCGGCCGGAGCCGGAAGGCATATCGAGTTCCCCTAGACCCGGCGGCAGGTTGTCGGGTGGCTCGATGCGTAGCTTGCGCGCGACCGGTACATCGGTTGACGAGTGCAGGATGATCGACAGCGCGATGGTGACAGCGATCAGGTCGAAGAGCTGCTCGCCGTTCGGGATTCCCGCCTGCAGGACAAGTAGGCCGTAGACCACCGACGCGAAGCCCTTTGGGCCGAACCAGGCAGCGGTGAGCTTCTCCGAGCGGGGCATTCCGGTGTTGATCAGCGACAGCAGCATTGAGGCGGGTCGCACCACGATGATGGCCAGGCCTGCCAGCAGCCAGCCCTGCCAACCCAGATGCGACAGCCGCTCCGGAGTGATCAGTGCGCCGAACAACAGCAGCGCCGCGAATTTGGTGAGCTCGGAGAGCAGGTCACCGAATGGCTCGAACGCCTCCGCGGCGACGTGGTCGAGGGTAGCCAAGGCCGAGCCCGCCGCGAATGCCGCAAGATACGGATTGGCGTGAGTCAGATGGCATGTCGCGTACACGACGATCGCGATCGCTACGGGGCCCAGCGGTTGCAGGCGCGGCTCCGCGGTGAGGATCCTGCTGCGCCAGGCAAGTGCGACCAGGGCTGCGACACCGACACCGATCACCAGACCGAGTACCAGTTCGAGCAGCACTTCGCTGATATGCGAGCTCTCATGCCTGGCCAGTGCGAGGAAGATCAGCACGAAGGGCAGGGCCAAACCGTCGTTGAGTCCCGACTCCACGTTGAGTAGGCGGCGCAACCGCAGCGGGATATCCGAGCGGCCCACCAGGGCCGAGGCGAACACCGGATCGGTCGGTGACAGGATGGCGCCGAGCAGCAACGCCGTCGGCCAATCCAGGTGGACCAGGTAGTGCGCCGGTACCGCGATCCCGATCATCGCCAGCGGCATACCAAGGCCCAGCGCCCGCCCGGACAACCGCCAGCCCTCGCGCAGCGCCGGGACACTGGCCCGCTGCCCGTCGGTGAACAGCACGGTGAACAGCGCGATATCGGCCAGCACCGCGACGATCTCGTCCTCGGCGCTCTGGGTGACCACACCCAGTCCACCGGGGCCCAGCAGCGCGCCGGCGAGCAGGAACAGCAGTGCGGTGGACAGCACGGTTCGGGCCGCCAGGCCGGACAGCGAAACGCTGATCAGCAGCACGACTCCGTAGGCCAGTACCAGCGCCATGGCAACCTCCCGATCACCGGTGGGCGCAGCTTCCGCTGCCTGCCTCAGATCTACGCCAACGAACTGTGGCACGTCGAGCCGGCGACTGACAATGCCTAGTGTCAATGCCTAGTGTCAATGCCTATTGTTCTGTCATGACCGCGCGACCCGAGCCCCCGGAATTTGTCGACTTCCATTTCGATGTGATGTGTCCCTACGCGTACCAGACCTCGCGCTGGATCCGCGAGGTCCGCGAGATGACCGGGCTGGCAGTCAACTGGCGGTTCTTCAGCCTCGAGGAGATCAACCGTGTCGAGGGTAAGAAGCACCCCTGGGAGCGGGAGTGGTCCTACGGCTGGTCGATGATGCGGATCGGCGCACTGCTGCGCCGGCGCTCCATGGATGACGTCGACGCCTGGTATGAGCGCGCGGCCCGGGCTCTGCACGTCGAGGGATACAAACCGCATGAGCCAGCCGTCGCGCGAAATCTGCTGGAGGAGTTGGGCTTTGACCCCGACCTTGTCGACGAAGCCATCGCCGACCCGACCACCAGCGACGAGGTGCTCGCCGACCATCGGCGGGTTGTTGAGGCCGCCGGCTATGGCGTGCCGACGCTGTTCTTCCCCGATGGCCAGTGCCTGTTCGGCCCGGTGCTGATCGACCCGCCGACCGGGGAGGCTGCGGTACGACTCTGGGACGCGGTGCTGGCGTGGACGGAGTTCCCGCACCTGTACGAACTGCAGCGACCCAAGACCGGCGCCGATGCGGAATCCATCGCCGAGACGTTCCGGCCCTATCTTCAGGCCCGCGACTGGGTGTCGATCAATCGCGGCGAGGTCATCACCTTCGACCGGTAGGCGCGGCCGATATGCGCCATTGCCGGCATCGGTTCTGGCAAACTCGGGCCTGTGACCGCGACCCGTCTGCCGCTGCTGAGTGGACGCGACCGCATCATGTTCGCGATCACCGCTGTCGCCGCGGTGCTCGCCGGGGTGCTGCACTACGCGCATTCCAACGCGGTCGTCGCCTTCATCGTGTCCGCACTCGCGCTGGCCACGCTGGCATCCCTGGTGGGCCGCTCGGTGGAGGCGCTGGGGGACCGGCTCGGGCCCCGCGCCACCGGTGTTCTGCAATCCTCGCTCGGGAATCTTCCCGAGTTGTTCGTGATCCTGTTCGCCCTGAAGGCCGGTCTCTTCGACGTGGTGAAGGCCACCCTGGTCGGTTCGATTCTGGCCAATGTCCTTCTGATCCTCGGCGCGGCGATCATGGTCGGCGGGCTGAAACACGGCCGACAGCGTTTCGCCGCCGACGACGGGCGCACGCTGGGCCTGATGCTCACCCTCGCGGTGTTCATCCTGGCCGTGCCATCGCTCACCGCCGCGCTGCACACTCCCGCCGCGACCCATGAGCGCATGGTCTCGGTGGTGGTGTCCATCGTCATGCTCGTGCTGTTCGCGCTGTCGCTGCCGGCCACCCTGGGCGGCCGGGGTGGCGATCCCATTGCGGCGAGCCCGGATTCGGCCAAGGCCGCCAGTCAGGCGACAGCGCACGGTGAGTGGCCGCTGGCGATGGCGGTCGGGATGCTCGCCGTCGCGGCCGTCGGTGCAGCGTTCGTCTCGGAGTGGTTCGTGGCGGCCCTGGAGCCCGCCATGGCGGCCGCCGGTATCAACGAGGTGTTCGCCGGTCTGGTGATCGTGGCGATCGCCGGGAACGCGGTGGAGAACTTCGTCGGGATCCAACTCGCCGCCAAGAATCAGATGGATTACGCGGTGCAGGTCATCCTGCAATCGCCTGTCCAGATTGCGCTGACCATCGCTCCGATCGTGGTTCTGTCCGCCGGCGTACTGGGCCAGCCGGGGTTCGACCTGGTGTTCTCCCCGCTGCTACTGGCGGCGCTGATGATGTCGGCCCTGGTCGCGGTACTGGTCACCTTTGACGGTGAGTCGCATTGGTTCGAGGGGGCGGTGCTGATCGCCCTCTATATCGCGATCGCGACGGCGTTCTGGTGGGGATAGCGCTTCGGCGGCTGGCGCTGGCCGCGATGCTCGTCGCCGGGTTCGTGTTCACCGC
>NZ_JBPCSX010000054.1:0-50042 GCF_051006775.1 Mycobacterium sp. | reverse complement strand
ACCGCGGGGCCCGCACCCGAGGGCGGCTGGCAGGTCCTGGTGCAGGACACCGACGAGGACCCCGCATGTCAGGTGGCCCTCTTCAGTGATGCGGGCCTGGCCACCTCGAGCACCCGGCGGCGACGATGGTTCCGGGCCGGCGAAGCGCACCACCACATCGTCGACCCACGCACCGGCGTCTCGGCCGACCCGGTGTGGCGCAGCGTCAGCGTAGGTGCCGACACCTGCCTGGCTGCCAACACCCTGAGCACCGCAGCGATAATCCGCGGCCATCGGGCTCCCGATTGGCTTGCCTCCCTTGATGTTCCGGCTCGCCTGATCGCCCATGACGGATCGGTGCGGACGGTCGGGGGCTGGCCGCAATGATTCGGCGGAACCCGTGAGCCGGCTGCATATCGACTGGACCCTCTGCGATGCCCGCGGGCTGTGCACCGAACTGCTGCCCGAGCTGCTGACCCGCGACGACTGGGGTTACCCGCTGTCCCGCACTGGATCACGCGAGCCGGAGATCCCGGCCGGGGATGCGAAGTACGCCAAGGCCGCGGTCAAGCGCTGCCCGCGGCTGGCGCTGAAGATTCTGGACTGATCCGGATTCCAGGCGCACCTCTTCGTGCCCGCCTCATAGCGACAATTGCCGGCCCCGAGTCGTCGGCGCGCGGATTGTCGCTACGAGGCGGGCAGCACGGCACCGTCGCTCCCGGCGGGGATCAGCCCACCAGGCGGGCGATGCAGCGTAGCGGGATGTGCAGCCAGTCCGGCCGGTGCCGGGCCTCGTATCGAGCCTCATACACCGCCCTGTCGAGTTCGTAGGCGGTCAGCACATCGGCGTGCAGTCGCGGATCTGCGCCCGACCGGGCCGCATAACCATCGCAGAAAGCCGCGCTGTTACGGTCCGCAACGGCGTGATCGGCGGCGGCACAGGAGGAGGCATAGGAGAACGACCGCACCATCCCGGCAACGTCACGCAGCGGCGAATCCGGTTGGCGCCGTTGGCTCAATGGCTGTTCCGGTTCGCCCTCGAAGTCGATCAGCAGCCACGCCTCCGGTGTGCGCAGCACCTGACCCAGGTGCAGATCTCCATGCACCCGCTGCACGGTCATCGGCGTGCCGGCCACCGCGGCATAGCGCTCCTCGATGGCCGATGCGAAGTCACTCAGTTGAGGAACACTGTCCACGGCCACGGTGAGGCGCGCACGCATCCGATCAACAGGCACGGTGGCAACCCAGGTTCCGAGTGCGGTGGCCAAATCGCCGTGCACCGAGGCGACCGCCTCGCCTAGGCGATAGGACTCGTCGGCACCCAGATCGCCGGCTGTCGCCATCGTCCAGCCGTCCACGGCGCCGGTGCAGTACTGACTCGCGATGGCCAGCGCGCGGGACTCACCGCCCTCGGCGATTTCATAACTGCCAACCAGTCGCGCCACATGCGGATTGCCGGCCGCACCGAGGATCCGGTTGAGCTCGACATCGGGGTTCACCCCGACGGCCACACGGCGGAACAGCTTCAGGATCACCTGCTCGCCGAGAACCACACTGGTGTTGCTCTGCTCGGAGCCGATCACCCGTGCGGAGGCACTGACGTGCGGCACGACATTCGGTTCCATCAATCCCAACAACTGCCGAGCGGCATCTGACTCAGATTCCGGTGGCACGACCACCTGGTAGCACTGCGCTGACCCATCGGTGTAGGTGATATCCAGCAGCGTGATATTCACCTGGTCGCGCAGCGGCAGCACCACACGGGGCAGCACCGAGGACAGCACTCGATCGCGTCCGGCGTACCAGCGCTGACGCGGAAGCCATTGCGCCCAATCAGGATTCACCGGACATCAGTCGCGGACGCGAACCACGACCTTGCCTCGGGCGGTGCGGTTCTCCAGCGCCGCGACAGCCTCGGCGGCGCGGGCGAGCGGGTAGACATCGGGCTGCGGTGCGGCCAGCGCGCCGGACTTCAGCAGCGCAGCCAGCCCCTGCCACTGCTCCCGGAGAGCATCGGGATGGCTCATCGTCCAGGCACCCCAGCCGACACCGACCACGTCGATGTTGTTGAGCAGCAAGCGGTTCACCTTGACCGTCGGGATCTCCCCGCCGGTGAAACCGACCACCAGCAGCCGGCCGGCCGGGGCAAGCGAGCGCAGCGAGTCGGTGAACCGGTCACCACCGACCGGATCCATCACGATGTCGACGCCCCTACCGCCGGTGAGTTCAGCGACCGCGTCCTTGAATCCGTCGGCGAGCACCACATCGGTGGCACCGGCCGCGCGGGCGACGTCGGCCTTCTCCTCGGTACTGACCACCGCGATCACCCGGGAGGCTCCCAGTGCCGGAGCCAGCCGCAGTGTCGAGGTTCCGATACCCCCGGCCGCACCGTGCACCAGCACCGTCTCGCCCCGTGCCAGCCGGCCGCGCACGGTGAGTGCGAAGTACACCGTCAGATCGTTGAACAACAGGCCGGCGCCGGCCTCGAAGCTGACCGAGTCGGGCAGCGGGAAGACCCGTTCGGCGCCGAGCACCGCGGTCTCTGCCATCGCGCCGCCGATCATCGTCAGCCCGAGCACCCGATCGCCGGGTTTGACGTGCGCGCCCGCGGGTGCGGATCGGACCACCCCGGCCAGTTCGGCGCCGAGGGTGAACGGCAGTTCCGGGCGGTACTGATAGAGCCCACGGGTCAGCAGTGCGTCCGGGAACGCGACCCCGGCGGCGTGAACATCGACGACGACACCGCCGTCGGCGGCCGGTTCGTCGATCTCGACGATCTCCAGCGACTCGGGACCACCGAGTGCACCGACCCGGACCGCCCGCATCAGGGCAACTTGATCGACAGCAGAGTGACCTGTTGCTCGCCGCGGGGGGTGCGGTAGGTGATCTCCGCACCGGCCTTGTGCCCGAACAGGGCCAGGCCCAGCGGGCTGTCGGCGGTCAGGGTGGTGTCCTCCTCACCGGCCGGGGTCTCCTCGATGAAGTTGACCACCCGCATCTTGGTCTCCTCGCCGTCCGGCCAGCGCAGCTTGACCTGGGTGCCGTTGGGCAGCTGGCCCTCGACGGTGGTGTTGCCACCGGCAAGGAGCCAGGTCAACCGGGCGATCTGCTCATCGAGCCCGCCGAGATCCTCGGCCCGCTGCAGGGCTTCGGCGGCGTCACCACGGTCGCCCACGCTCTCGGCGTCCGCCCGGAGCTCGGCGTGCAGCTGCTCGCGCCGGCGCCGCAGTTCGGCCAGCTCGGATTCCAGGCGGGCGTGCTCCTGCTCGGCGAATTTCTTGGATCCCGTGTTCGGACTCATGCCGACAAGGTACCGGGTCGTCCCTGGGCACGGAGGAGTACCGCCGTCGTCCGCACCACGGCTGATCCCCGCCCCGGGGTATCGTCCGGTCCGTGGCCACCCGCGATCACGGAGACCCGGGGGACGCCCCGACCATTCCCCCGCCGCTGACTGAGATCGCCGACCCCGCACGGCCGTCCGCGGCCGAGGAGGCGCGCACCATCGCCGCGTCCACCAACGCCGCGACACTGGCCAGCCTGACCACCGCCGGTGATCCATGGGCGTCGTTCGTCACCTACGGACTCCTGGGCGGGGCACCGGTGCTGTGCGTCTCGCAACTGGCCGAGCACGGTCGCAACCTGACCGCCGACCCGCGGGCCAGCCTGTCCATCGTCGCTCCCGACGCCGAGGCCGACCCGCTGGCCAGCGCGCGCATCACCCTGGCAGGGGTGGTCGAGCAGCCGGCCGGCGCTGAGTTGGAGGCCGCCCGCGCCGCGCATGTGGCGGCCGTCCCGGCAGCGAAGTACTACATCGACTACAGCGATTTCTCAGTCTGGGTGCTGCGCGTGGCGCGGGTCCGCTGGGTGGGCGGCTACGGCCGGATGGATTCCGCGACCGCGGCCGACTACGCGGCCGCCGCACCGGACCCGATCCGCCCGCATGCGGCCGGCGCCATCGAACACCTCAACGCCGACCACGCCGTCGCGCTGTCCGACATGGCCCGGGCCCTGGGCGGTTACCCGGACGCCGAGACGGCGGTGTGCACCGGCATCGACCGTTACGGCCTCGATCTCAAGGTGACGACGCCACGCGGCGCACCCGCCTACACCCGGGTGGGGTTCGGTACGCCGCTGGTCTCGTTCGGCGAACTGCGTTCCGCGACTGTCGATCTCACCCGCCGAGCACGCGGCTGAGGAACTCCACCTGATCGGCCTTCACCCGGGGGTCGTGGTAGATCATGAAGTGCCCGTAGGGGTAGCGCCGCAACTCACCGCGCGGCGCACGCCGGGCGGCTTCGATGCTGGGCCCCGGCGGTGTGGTGGCGTCGTCGTCGCAGACGCAGAACAGCACCGGAACGCCGATCCGCGCGACCAGGCGCCCGGGCCGGTAGAGGCTGAGATGCAGAACTATCCGCGCAGCGACTTCGTTGCGCCACAACGACTCCGGTGTGCGGATCGCATCGAATCCGGGCTTGGCCTCCGGTGCCGTCATCGCGGCGAAGGTTCCAGGTTCGCCCACCGCCGGCAGGTACCGCGGCGGCCGGCCGAGCAGGGCGCCGAGTTGATCGGCCACCGCGGCGACGGCGGCCCGGAGGACGTTTCGCACCGGCATGGCACGGACGGCTGCAACACTGTCGGTGAAGGGCGCCTGGGAGATCACCGCGGCGATCCGCGGATCACCGGCCGCCACGGCCAGCACATGGCCTCCGCTGAACGACGAACCCCACAGCGCGATGCGGTCGGGATCGATGCCCTCGGTGTGGCGGGCCCAATCGATCACCGCGCGATAGTCGTCCTGCTGGCGGCCGATATCGAGCAGTTGCCGGGGTTGTCCTCCGGATCTGCCGAAGTGTCGGTAGTCGAACACCACCACCGCGAAGCCCGCGTCCGCGAAGGCCTCGGCATAGCCGGGCAGTGCGTCATCGCGGGTGGCCGAGAAGCCGTGCGCCATCACCACGCAGGGCACCGGGCCGGCAGCACGGGCGGCCGGCCGGTACAGGTAGGCGGCCAGTTCTTCGCCGTGGGAGGGGATGCGGACGTCCTCGCGGATCAGCGGCACGCACACCAGTATGAAGTAGCCTTCCTGCAGGGCACGGGCGGGAGAAGAGGAAGTCATGGCTGGAACCGACGAACGTCAGGCACTCACCCAACTGGGCGCAGACCATGGCTGGAATCACCTGATGAGCAGCGACCGCACCGACGCTTTCGGCCGCGGCAAAATCCGCGTCCGGGTCATCTGGCAGGACAGCGAGACGATCTCCGGTGCGGTGTACTTCGAGGACGATATGTACGAGGTCTACACCCGCGAACTTCCCAAGGTGCAGGGCTGGCTCAAGCGTTAGTCAGGCCGAATACCCCGGCCAGCTCCCGCAGCGCCGGGCGCGGATCCCACATCGGGTTACCGTCACCGAGAACCTGCACCACCACATGATCGGCTCCGGCGTCGAGGTGCGCGGTCACCGTCGCGGCAGCCTGCTGGACTGAGCCCATACCGACGATGCCCCGGGCCAGCCGCTCCGAACCACCGGGGATGAAGTCCGACTCGTCAAAACCTTGCCGGAGCCATGAATTGCGGTAGTTCGGCAGTCCGGAGTAGATCTCCAGATGCTGATGCGCGCGACCCATCTGCTCGGCATCGTCACCGCCGACCACGACGGCCTGCTCGGACACGATCCACTTGTCCGGCCCGAGGATCTCGCGGGTCCGCGCCGTCTGCTCCGGGTTGACCAGGTACGGATGCGCCCCGTCGGCGTGGGTCCCGGAAAGCTCAATCATCCTGGGGCCCAATGCCGCCAGCAGCCGGGTGGGCCGACCGGAACCGGACTCGACCGCCTCCGGGAGGGCCGCCATCCGATCCAGATACGTCCGCATGGTGGACAGCGGCTTGTCGTAGGTACCGCCGAGCATGTTCTCCACGAGCGGTCCGTGGCTGACTCCGAGGCCGAGGATGAACCGGCCGGGGTACAGCGCCGTCAGTGTGCGGCCGCCGCCCTCCATCGTTCCGGCCCCGCGGGCATGGATGTTGGCGATACCGGTGCCCACCACCAGGCGTTCGGTGGCGTCGAGGAAGGCGGCCGATTCCACCATGGCGTCCTTGAGTCCCACCTCGGGCAGGAACAGTGAGCCGTACCCCAGCGACTCGATCTCCCGAGCCACCTCCTGGGCCGCCGGCATTGGCCAGAATTCGCTGGCCCACCAGACGCCGATGCGGGACGGGAAATCGATGCGGGCTCGGTTGATCACGGCGCACTCCTAGACGTCGGTCATTTCTCACCTGTCAGCATGGCGATCGACCTCCGCAACGCTTCCGCCGGGGTGGCCGACGCTTACAGTAGGGCCATGGCCGTCAGCTTCGATCTCTCCACCGTGTTCCGAACCGTCGCAGAGACACTGCCGGACCAGAAGGTCTTCGTCTGGCGTGACCGGCGGCTGACCTACGCGCAGATGGACGCCCGCATCGACGGCGTCGCGCACTACCTGGCGGCCCAGGGCCTGGGCTGTCACGCCGAGCGCGACTCGCTGGCGGGGCATCAGTCCGGGCAGGACCACGTCGGGCTGTACCTGCGCAACGGCAACGAGTACCTCGAGGCGATGGTGGCCGGCTACCGAGCCCGGGTGGCGCCGTTCAACATCAACTACCGCTATGTCGAAGAGGAACTGCTGTACCTGCTCGGCGACGCGAAGGCGCGTGCACTGGTGTACGCCGGTGAGTTCGCCCCGAACGTGCAGGCCATCCTCGGCCACCTGCCCGACCTCACGGTGCTGATCCAGGTCGACGACGGATCCGGTAACGAGCTGCTGCCGGGTGCGGTGGATTACGAATCCATCACCGCCACACCGGCTCCGGCCGGCGGGATGCCCACTCCCAGCGGCGACGACCTCTACGTCCTCTACACCGGCGGCACCACCGGAATGCCCAAGGGGGTGCTGTGGCGTCAGCACGACATCTTCATGTCGGCGATGGGCGGCCGGCCCTTCATGGCGGGCGGAGCGGCGCTGAACTCCTACGAGGACCTGATCGAACAGGTCCGCGCACAAGCCGGTTTCCGATCGCTGCTGCTGCTTCCGCCGCTGATGCACGGTGCTGCGCAATGGGGTGTGTTCAACACCATCAGCACCGGTGGCTGGATCGCCATCCCCGACGATGTGGTCCGGTTCGACGCCGATGGAATTCTGCAACTTGCCGCCCGCGAACGGGTGCTCGGCATTCCGGTGGTCGGCGACGCCATGGCCCGTCCGCTCGTCGATCAGATCGAGAAGGGCGACTACGACCTGTCCGGGCTGCTGGCCCTGACCAACGGCGGGGCACCGCTGTCGCCGACGGTCCGGGATCGTCTCCTGGAGGCACTCCCGAATCTGATGATCATGGACGCCGTGGGCGCATCGGAGTCCGGCGCGCAGATGACCACCATCGCCACCAAGGGCGCCGACGTGCAGGCGGCGACATTCACCGCACTCGCTGACACCACCGTGGTGGCAGCGGACTTCAGCCGGGTGCTCCTGCCCGGCGAGGGCGACGGCTGGCTGGCCCGTCGGGAGTTCGTGCCGCTGGGCTACCTCGGGGACGCGGAGAAGACCGCCCGCACCTTCCCCACCATCGACGGTGTGCGTTGGTCCATCCCCGGCGACAAGGCGCGCATCCTGGCCGATGGCCGTATCGAACTGCTGGGCCGGGACTCGGTGACGATCAACTCCGGCGGCGAGAAGATCTTCGCCGAGGAGGTCGAACGCGCCGTCGCCAGCCATCCCGCCGTCTACGACGTCGTGGTGACCGGCCGGCCATCGGAGCGCTGGGGCGCGGAGGTGGTGGCGATCGTGCAGTTCAGCGAAAACCGCAGCGCCACAGACGAAGAACTCGCTGATGCCTGCCGGGAGCACATCGCCGACTACAAGGTCCCCAAGGCATTCATCCGCACCGAGAAGGTGGTGCGCTCACCGGCCGGCAAGGCCGACTACAGGTGGGCGAAGGCGATCGCGACGGGACACACCGGTTGAACGTGGGCCCGTTGGACATCTGAGGCCCGATTGCCGTCCATGGGGCACACGCTCGACGACAGCGGACTATGTATGGTTACATACTTAAATGGCTGGACCCCGTGAACGGATGGTCGTCTCCGCCGCCCTGCTGATGCGGGAGCGCGGAGCGCGATCCACCGCAATCGCCGATGTTCTCGAGCACAGCGGTGCGCCGCGCGGATCGGCGTACCACCACTTCCCGGGCGGCCGCGAGCAGTTGCTCTGCGAAGCGGTCGACTATGCGGCAGGCTACGTCGCCGACGCCATCGCCGGTGCCTCCAGTGCGGTGGGGATGCTCGACGTCGCTGTTCGCTTCTATCGGAAGGGCCTGCTGGACAGTGACTTCCGGGCGGGCTGCCCGGTGATGGCGGTGGCCGTCGAGGCCGGCGATCCGGACCCCCGGACCGCTGCCGCCGTGCAGCACGCCGCGGACGCTTTCGAGCGATGGAATCAGCTGATCGCCCAGCGGCTCATCGCCGACGGCGTCAGCCGCGGCAAGGCCGTCGAACTGGCGGCCCTGGTGATCGCGGCCCTGGAGGGCGGGCTCGTCATGGCCCGCACGGCGCGTGATGTCGCTCCCCTGGACGCCGTGCACAAACGGCTGCGCAGCCTGCTGAAGTCCGAGACGGAAGGAAACTGACATGGCCGATGAGTGGCAGAAGACAGCCTGCATCCTCTGCGAGTGCAACTGCGGCATCACCGTGCAGACCGAGGATCGCAGCCTGGTCAAGATCCGCGGCGACAAGGACCATCCGGCGTCGCAGGGGTACACCTGCAACAAGGCGCTGCGACTGGACTTCTATCAGAACAACCCCGACCGCCTGACCTCGCCGATGCGCCGCCGCCCGGACGGCAGCTACGAGGAGATCGACTGGGACACCGCCATTTCCGAGGTCGCAGCCGGCTTCCGCCGGATCGCCGATGAGTACGGCGGCGACAAGATCTTCTATTACGGCGGCGGCGGCCAGGGCAACCACCTCGGCGGCGCCTACAGCGGTGCGTTCCTCAAGCCGCTCGGCTCGCGCTATCGCTCCAACGCGCTGGCCCAGGAGAAGACCGGCGAGTTCTGGGTGGACGCCAATCTCTACAGCGGCCACACCCGCGGTGAGTTCGAGCACGCCGAGGTGTCGGTGTTCGTCGGCAAGAACCCGTGGATGTCGCAGAGCTTCCCGCAGGCGCGTACCGTCCTGCAGGAGATCGCCAAGGACCCGGCCCGCTCGATGATCGTCATCGACCCTGTCGTCACCGACACCGCCGCGATGGCCGATTTCCATCTGCGGGTGCGGCCCGGAACCGACGCCTGGTGCCTGGCCGCACTGGATGGCGTGCTGGTGCAGGAGAACCTCTGCGACGAGGAGTTCCTTGCCGAGCACGTGCACGGCGCCGGCGAGGTGCGCGCGACATTGGCCGCCATCCCGGTCGCCGACTACGCGCAGCGCTGCGGCGTCGACGAGGAACTGATCCGGGCGGCCGCCCGCCGGATCGCCGAGGCCGACAGTGTGGCGGTGTTCGAGGATCTCGGCATCCAGCAGGGCCCGAACAGCACGCTGTGCTCCTATCTGAACAAGATGCTGTGGATTCTCACCGGGAACTTCGCCAAGCGGGGCGGCCAGCATCTGCATTCGATGTTCGGCCCGCTGATCTCGACCTCCAGTTCCGGCGTCGGCCGCACCCCGGTGACCGGCGCCCCGATCGTCGCCGGCCTGGTGCCCTCCAACGCGGTGCCGCAGGAGATCCTCACCGACCACCCGGACCGGTTCCGGGCGATGATGGTGGAGAGTTCCAACCCGGCCCACTCGATCGCCGACTCGGCGGCCTGCCGGGAGGCGTTCGCGTCGCTGGAACTTCTGGTCGTCATCGACGTGGCGATGACCGAGACCGCGCGGCTCGCGCACTATGTGCTGCCGGCGGCCAGTCAGTTCGAGAAGTGCGAGGCGACGTTCTTCAATCTGGAGTTCCCGCACAACACCTTTCATCTGCGTCACCGCCTGTTCGAGCCGCTGGCCGGCACGCTGCCCGAGCCGGAGATCTGGGCGCGGCTGGTGCGCGAACTCGGTGTCGTCACCGAGGAGGAGTTGAGCCCGTTGCGCAAGGCGGCCGAGCAGGGACTCGACACATTCCTGCAGACCTTCTTCACTGAGATGGCCGCCAATCCGGCGCTGAACAAGGTGCTGCCGTATGTGCTCTACGAGACGCTCGGTCCGAGCCTGCCCGAGGGTCTGCGGGGTGCGGCCGCGCTGTGGGGCCTGGCGCAGAAGGCAGTGATGACCTACCCGGATGCGGTGCGCCGGGCCGGGCACGCCGACGGCAACGCGTTGTTCGAGGCGATCCTGTCCAGCCGGTCGGGGGTGATCTTCACCGAACACGAGTACGGCGACGACTGGAACCTGATCGGTCATGCCGATCACAAGATCGCCCTGGTGATCCCCGAACTGCTCGCCGATCTCGCCGCACTGAAGGACGCCCGGCCCGGACTGACCACCGACGAGTTCCCGATCGTGCTCTCTGCCGGCGAGCGGCGCGCCTTCACCGCCAACGACATCCTGCGCAATCCGGACTGGCGCAAGCGCGACGCCGACGGCGCATTGCGGGTCAGCGTCTCCGATGCCGCCGCACTCGGTCTGGCCGACGGTGGGCGGGCGCGGATCACCACCGCTGCCGGCAGCGCGGAGGCGAGAGTCGAGATCAGCGAGGCCATGCTGGCCGGACACGCCTCACTGCCCAACGGCTACGGGATCGACTTCATCGACGCCGCCGGCCATCGCCGGGTGCCGGGGGTGGCGCCCAACGAGCTGACCTCCAGCGAGTGGCGCGACGCCTACGCAGGCACCCCCTGGCACAAGCATGTACCCGCCCGGATCGAAGCCCTCGCCTGATCCCCGCGAGCGTGCGTGTCTGCGCAGCGACACGCCGCCCGCGCGTGCAGTGTGCGCACGCTCGTAGCATCGGGGGTATGGATTCCCCCTGGGGTGATGAGGTCGTCGCCGGCGAATACGGCGGCCATCCCGGCCTGATCTTCGAACGGCGGCCCCGGACCTTCGCCGAGTTGCTCGCCGGCGTCGAGCGTTGGAGTCATCGCGAGTTCCTGGTGCAGGGCAGCCGCCGGATCACCACCGGGCAGTTCTTCGCAGCCGTTGCCCAGGCGCGAGAGCATCTGCGCCGCCACGGAATCGGGCCCGGCGATCGGGTCATGCTGCTGGGCCACAACAGTCCGGACTGGGTGCTGGCACTGTGGGCCGTCTGGGCGCTGGGCGCGGTACCGGTCCTGGGTAACCGGTGGTGGAGTGTCCCGGAGGCCGCGCACTCGCTGGCTCTGACATCGCCGCGGGTCGTCATCACCGACACCACGGAGCTGGCTTCCGACGACACACCGATCGTCACGTTCGCCGATTTGGCCGGCTGCTTCACCGATGCGTCGGTCGAGGGTCCCGACATTCCCGGGCCGGGCGCCGAAGAGGACCCCGCCTTCATCCTGTTCACCTCCGGCAGTACCGGGATGCCCAAGGCTGTTGAGCTTCCGTTCCGCGCACTGGTGGCCAATCAGCAGAACGTATTGGCACGGGCACGCCAGCTACCGCATCAGATCCCTACCGATGGCCCCCAGTCGGTGACGCTGCTGTCCACGCCGATCTTTCACATCGGGGCCTTCGCCACCCTGATCACCCAGACACTGATCGGCGGCCGGGTGATCTTCAACGTCGGGCGTTTCGATCCGGCTCAGGTACTCGCACTGATCACCAGCGAGCGGGTGCAGCGTTGGGGGGCGGTGCCGACCATGGCCGTCCGACTACTCGAGCATCCCGATTTCGATGCCTACGACCTGTCCAGTCTGCGGGCCTTCCCACTCGGCGGTGCGCCCGTGCCACCGGTGCTCCTGGAGCGGCTGACCCTTCGGATCCCGCAACTGCAGGGTCGCGGACTGGCGAACACCTGGGGTATGAGCGAGGGCGCCGGATTCTTCACACTCGCCATCGGTCCCGATCTGGAGCGCTACCCGAAGACGGTGGGCAGGGCGTTCGCAACCGTCGAGCTCAAGATCGCCGACCCCGGCGAGCAGGGTTCCGGAGAGATTCTGGTGCGCTCCCCCACACTCATGCTGGGCTACATCGGAATCGACGACGGCACAATAGATTCCGAAGGCTGGCTGCACACCGGAGACCTCGGCCACCTCAATGACGACGGCTACCTCTTCATCGACGGCCGCAGCAAGGACATGGTGATCCGCGGCGGGGAGAACATCGCCTGCCCGCACGTGGAGGCGGTGCTGATGCGCCATCCGGATGTGGTCGACGCTGCCGCGATCGGACTACCCCATCCTGATCTCGGTGAGGAACTCGCCGCAGTGGTGATCTACCGGACCGGCGGCCGGGTACCCACCGAAGAGGACCTGACGCAGCACATGACCGGCGAGGTGGCCTACTTCGCCATCCCCACCCGCTGGGTTATTCGCAGCGAGCCGCTACCCACCGTCGGAACCGAGAAGGTCGACAAGCGCGGTCTGGCAGCGGAATTCGGCTAGCGGCGGGCGAACTTCGGTGCGCGTTCGGGTCGGATGCCGACGCCGATGACCCGGGCCGGGATCGCCGAAAGCCAGGGCAACTTCTCTAACAGGCCGACGAACACCGCGGGCGGTTGCCCGTCGGCACCCGCAAAGACCGGGACGATCAACCGGCGGTGCATGACCCGCTGAATGGCCTGTGTGATGGCGGCGGCCGGAAGCCGACGGCGGCGCACGGCCGCGAGATCAGCCGGAGTGACATCCCCGCGGCGCAACGGTTCAGCCAGCAGGGTGGCCGCGCCGACCGCATCCTGCACCGCGATATTGATCCCGACGCCGCCCATCGGCGACATCGCATGCGCGGCATCACCGATGCACAGCAGGCCATCGGTGTGCCAGTGCTTGAGCCGGTTGAGTTTGACGTCAAGAAGTTTCACGTCATCCCACGATGTCAGGTGGGTGGCATCGGCTTCCGGCGCGAGTGCGGCGACCTCGGCGCGGAGGACCTCCAATCCACGAGCCCGCAGTTGTTCGTCGTGGCCCTTGGGGATCAGGTAGGCGATCTGGAAGTAGCCCTCCCGCGGGATCATGATCAACACCTTGCCCGGCGCGATACGCGGGATGAGCGAGTACTCGGCGTCGGCGTCGCGGGGCAGCCGGAACCACCACACATCGAACGGCACCGGCCACTCGTGCACCGGCAGACCGGACTCCTGACGAACCGTCGAGGTGCGGCCGTCACAGGCCACCGTGAGATCGGCGGCCAGTTCACCGGAACCCTCGGGACTGCGATACCGCACCCCGGTCACCCGGTCCCCCGACCACAGCAGGCCGGTGACCTCGTGCTCCATCTTCAGGGTGAACGTCGGTTCGGCGGCAGCCGCCTCGGCGAGCAGGTTCAGCAGGTCCCACTGCGGCACCATCGCGATGTAGGGGTGCGGCTGATGCAGCCGACGCAGGTCGACCAGCGTCACGTGACGACCGCCGGCGTCGATTCCCAGGTGGTCGATCCGGCTCTGCGGCACTTTGGAGAACTCGTCCCACAAACCCAGGTCGTCGAGCAGTCGCAACGTGCTGGGATGCACTGTGTCACCGCGGAAGTCACGCAGGAAGTCCGCGTGCTTCTCCAGCAGGGTCACCTCGACACCGGCCCGGGCCAGCAGCAGTCCGAGCACCATGCCGGCCGGACCCCCACCGACGATCGCACAGGTGGTGCGGCCAGACATCAGAGGCGACATCTGCTCACCCTAGACCTCAATGCGGGTGCCGATGATGACCGTGCGGTCCAGGGGCAGACCGAAATAACCGGCCGCATCGGCGGTCATATGCGAGATGGCGACGAACAGCCGTGTGCGCCAGGGCGCCATCGTCGGCGCGGCGCCCGCGATCAGGTCCACTTTGGACAGGAAGTACGTGGCGTTCTCGAGATCGAGGGGGCCCCCGGTCAGCACCGGGTCGATCAGTCGCAGGGCGGACGGCACGTCGGGATGTTCCATGTAGCCGTAGCGGATACCGACGAAGAAGATGCCATCTGCCGGACTGCCGAGGTCGTCGACCGTGATGCGTTGTCCGGCAGGCACTCTCGGCACCGGAACCGTGTCAACCGATACGATGAGCACGTGCTCCTGCAGCACGTGGATGTGGTCGACGTTGGCCCGCATCGACAGCGGCGCGGTGGTTTTGCCGCGGTTGAGGAAGATCGCCGTCCCGGGTAGTCGCGACACCGCGGTCCGGCCGTCGGCGATCTGGGCGATGAACTCCGGCAGCGAACCCTCGTTCCGCTGGCGGGCCAGCGTGACGATCTCACTCCCGCGGCGCCAGGTGGTCAGCACGGTGAAGGTGAGCAACCCGATCAGCAGCGGGAGCCAGGCGCCGTGCAGCAGCTTGGTCATATTGGCGCCGAGGAACATCAGGTCCACCACCAGCAGTGAACCGCCGCCCAGGATCAGCAACCAGCGCGGCGCGTTCCAGCGGACCTTCGCCACATAGAGGAACAGCAGGGTGGTGATGGTGATGGTGCCGGTGACCGCCATACCGTAGGCGTAGCCCAGCGCGGCCGAGCTGCGGAAGGCGAACACCAGGATCAGCACCGCCACCCACAGCATGCCGCTGATCCACGGCACATAGATCTGGCCGATCGAGGATTCCGAGGTGTGCGCGATCCGCAACCGCGGCAGATAACCGATCTGGGCGGCCTGCGAGGCGACCGAATAGGCGCCGGTGATCACCGCCTGCGAAGCGATCACGGTGGCCGCCATGGCCAGCACGATCATCGGGATCTGCGCCCAATCGGGCACCAGCATGAAGAACGGGGCGCCGACCATGCTCTGGTCGCCGAGCAACAGCGCGCCCTGGCCGAAGTAGTTGAGCACCAGAGCCGGCAGGGCCAGACCCAGCCAGGCGACGGTGATGGCACGACGGCCGAAATGGCCCATGTCGGCGTAGAGGGCCTCGGCACCGGTGACCGCGAGCACGACAGCCGCAAGCGCGAAGAACGCGACCTTCGGGTGACCGGCGATGAAGTCCAGCGCATAGGTCGGGGAGAGCGCCCGCAGGATCTTCGGGTGCCCGAGGATGCCGCGCAGCCCGCATCCGCCGATCACCACGAACCAGAGCATCATCACCGGTCCGAAGAACCGGCCAACCATCGCGGTGCCGTGCCGTTGCACCGCGAACAGTCCGGTGATGATCAGCGCGGTGACCGGAACCACGAAGTCGGCGAACTTCGGGTCGATGACCTTCAGGCCTTCGACAGCGGACAGTACCGAGATCGCGGGGGTGATCATGCTGTCGCCGAAAAACAGTGCGGCACCGAGTAATCCCAGCAGCGACAGCGCACGGATCAGACGTGGATCAGATCTGCCGCCGATACGCTGGACCAGGGTGATCAGCGCCATCACGCCGCCCTCGCCCTCGTTGTCGGCGCGCATGACGAGAACGACGTAGGTGAGCGTGACGATGATCATCACCGACCAGAAGATCAGCGACACCACCCCGTACACGTGGTTGGTGTTGATCGGCACCGGGTGCGGGTCTCCGGGGTTGAACACGGTCTGCAGGGTGTAGATGGGGCTGGTGCCGATATCGCCGAACACCACCCCGAGGGCCCCCAGGACCAGGCCGGCACGCAGTGCCTGTCCGCCCGCGTGCGGCACCGGCACTTGCGGGGATGTGGTCACCTCGGTGGCCAACTCACACCTCGATCCGGGTGCCGACGATCGCGGTCCGGTCCAGTGGCAGCCCGAAATACGCCGCCGAATCCGTGGCGATACGAGACGTCGCGATGAACAGCCGCTTGCGCCAGCGCGGCATCGTCGGTTGCGGTCCGGGGACCAGGTCGACCCGGGACAGGAAATAGGACGCGGTCGCGGTGTCGACGGGCGGATCAAGACGGGCCAGCGCTGCGGGCACGTCGGGATCCTCCATGTAACCGAAGCGCGCCACCACGAACTGGACCCGGCCACCGCCGAGGTCGTCGACGCTGATCCGATCGTGCTCCTCCACCCTGGGAACTGACGGGGTCTCGATCGACAGCACGATCACCCGGTCGTGCAGCACCTGGTTGTGTTCGACGTTGGCACGCAATGCCATCGGGGCGGTTTCAGATGCCCGATTCAGAAAAACCGCGGTTCCGGGAACCCGCGCCAGCGGCGGCCGGCGGTCCAGGATCTCATCGACGAAGTCGCGCAGCGGACCCTCGGCCCGGGTCCGTTCGGCGAGGGCTATTTCACTGCCCCGCCGCCAGGTCATCAGCACCGTGAACGTCAGCACCGCGATCACCAGCGGCAGCCACGCGCCGTACGGCAGCTTGATCAGATTGGCCGCGATGAACGCGGCATCGATGGTGAGCAGCACCGCGCCGCCGCCGATCACCAGCCACAGCGGCGCCCGCCAGTGCGTGCGCGCGATGTAGAGGAACAACACGGTGGTGACGGCAATGGTGCCCGCCACCGCCATGCCGTAGGTGTAGGCCAGCGCGGCCGAGGTCCGAAAGGACACCACCAGCAACAGCACCGCGACCACGAGTACGCCGTTGATCCACGGCACGTAGATCTGGCCGATGGAGGACTCCGAGGTGTGGCGCACCCGCAGCCGCGGCAGGTAACCCATCTGCACCGCCTGTGAGGCCACCGAGAACGCGCCGGTGATGACGGCCTGTGAGGCGATCACGGTGGCCGCGGTCGCGAGGATGATCATCGGAATCTGCAGCCACTGCGGCACCAGCAGGAAGAACGGCGCCTCGACCATGTCGTGGTCAGCAAGTAGTTCGGCGCCCTGTCCGAAGTAGTTCAGGGTCAGCGCGGGCAGCACGCCACCGAGCCACGCCACCGTGATGGCCCGTCTGCCGAAGTGGCCCATATCGGCGTACAGGGCCTCCGCACCGGTGACGGCCAGCACGATGCCGGTCAGCGAGACGAATGCGCTGGAGGGGTATCGCGTCACGAAGTCGATCGCGTAGGTGGGCGAGAGCGCGCGCAGGATCTGCGGGTGCATCGCGATTCCCCGAACACCCAGTGCCGCGATCGCGATGAACCACACCACCATGACCGGCCCGAAGAACCGGCCGACGATCTCGGTGCCCTTACGCTGCAGGGCGAACAGCGCCGCGATGACGGCCATGGTGAGAGGGATGACGAGGTCGGCGAACTCCGGCCCGAGGACTTTCAGTCCCTCGACCGCGGAAAGCACCGAGATGGCCGGGGTGATCATGGAATCACCGAAGAACAGTGCGACGCCGAGGATTCCGACGGCGCTCAGCACCGAGACTGTGCGGGGGTTGCCCTCGCCGTAGCGACGCAGCAGTGCGACCAGAGCCATCACCCCGCCCTCGCCGTCGTTGTCGACGCGCATCACCAGCATCACGTAGGTGATGGTGACAATCGCCATCACCGACCAGAAGATCAGCGACACCACCCCGTAAACGTGCAGGTTGCCCATCGACATCGGATGCGGGCCGGCGGGGTGGAAGAGCGTCTGGACGCTGTAGAGCGGGCTGGTGCCGATATCGCCGAACACCACCCCGAGGGCGGCCAGGACGACGGCCGGGCGGGCCGACTGCGGGGGCGCGTGTGGCGACACCTCCGCATCCCTGAGCACAGCAGGTGATGCTAGCCGGTTCCGATCTTCGGAATCCGGGCAATCCGACCGACCTCACCGCCTAGATTCGATTCATGCGCAGACTGCGGAGAGCCCTGGCCGGGGCGATGGTCGTGCCGGCGGCGATGGCGCTGGCCCCGGCGGCGAGCGCCGCGTTGCAGATCGGCCACTACAACGCCTACGTCGACGGGCGCTACGACTTCCACACCTGGCTCTGGTCGTTCAGCTCATGTAACCCGCCGGGCGGCCTCGAACAGTGCGCCATCGTGTCGGCAAACCCGATGCCGATCGCGCGGGCCTTCCAGTGGTACGCCCAGGCACATCAGGTCGACGGCACCTACACCCTGATCGTCGATGTGCCGGACGGACTGCGCTGCGGCAACGTCTACTACGGCCAGATCATCCCCACCCACGACGTCTACACCTTCGACGCGGTCACGCTGACCGGGAAGCTGGACTCCTACTTCGACGTCGGCTGCGATAACGCGCCGGGCGGCATGTTCAGCTACCCGTTCAGACTGGTCCGGTTTTAAACAAGGTCAGCAGAGCGGTTGTGCGCCAAGCGATCAGCACGAAGAACAGCACCAGGATGCCGATGCTCACGCCGGCCTGAACCAGGTTGCGCTGCGCTCGCGGTGGGTAGACATACGCTGCGGCGACCACGCCACCGGTGATCAGACCTCCGATGTGGCCCTGCCAGCTGACCCCGGGAAAGCTGAAGGTCATGACGAGGTTGACCGCGATGAGACCGATCAGCCAGCGGACGTCGAGATTGAGCTTTCTGGATGCGACAAAGGTGGCACCGAAAAGCCCGAAGATGGCGCCGGAGGCGCCGGCGGTGGCCGCATTCAGCGGTGAGAGCAGATAGACCAACACCGAGCCACCGAGTGCGCTGAGCCCGTACAGCGCGGCGAACCGGCCCCGGCCGAGGTGGCGTTCCAGTGGCGGCCCCAGCACGTACAGGGCGTACATGTTGAACAGGATGTGCAGCAGCCCGTAGTGCACGAAGGCCGAGGTGACGAGCCGGTAGTACTCGCCATGGGCGGCCACCGCCACCGGCCACAGCGTCAGCTTCTGCTGGAGGTCCGGGGAGAACAGTTGCAGCAGGAAGACTGCGACGTTGATCGCGATCAGGGTGTAGCTGACAACCGGCACCGGACCGGCGAACCTGGCGCCGCGAGCCGGCGTGATCACCGTCTGGGCACCCTGGTGCACGCAGTCCACGCACTGCTGCCCCACCGAGGCGCTGCGCATGCACTCCGGGCAGACCGGGCGGCCGCACCTGTTGCAGCTGACGAAGGTCACCCGGTCGGGGTGGCGGTAACACGACGGAGCGCGCTGCGGCATCGAGGACGGGTATGGATTAGTCATAGCCACCACGACGATACTGCGGAGAAGTTACTAAGCCTCCAGCCGGGCGCGGATGGCGGCCAGCCGCTCCCGCAGGTCGTCCTCGCTGATGATCCCGCGGGCCAGTAGCGAGTGCGCCAGGCTGACCAGTTGACTCTCCGGGAACGGCAGATCCGCATACCGGGTGGCCGACAGATCATCCTCCTCGTCGCGGCGCTCCTTGAAGGTGATCGGCACCTCCGTCGCGCAAGACTTGTCTAGAACGTCGCACAGACCGTCCAGGCTGGTCTTCCACGGCGGCAACGGATTCTCCACGCCGTATTTGGCCGTCATCACCGGCCAAATCTGATTGCGCCGCACGATCTCGTCGAGGACGACGAAATCTTCGGGGGCAGCGCCGTTTACGGTGCTCATCCCTCGATCGGCCGGACGGCGGGCCGCACCAGCGGAGTGACGTTCGTCGTCACACCGGGTGTGGGCAGCGCCACCCCGATCAGACTGTCGCGGGTCAGGATCTCGGCGAGCTGATCCTCGGTCCAGCCCTCGGTACCCTCCGGACGCATCGGCATGACCATGAATCGATGCTTCTGATTGGAGTCCTCCACCCGGACCTCGACACCGTCGGGCAGTTCCAGGCCGAACTCGGAGAGCACCTGCCGAGGCCAGCGCACGATGCGCCGCCGGTAGTTGGGGGTGCGGTACCACTCCGGGGAGTTGCCGAGGATGGGCCGCGGGTAGCAGGAGCACAGCGCGCAGACGATCACGTGGTGCACCGTCGGGGTGTCCTCGAGAACCTTGAAGGCGACGAAGTCGCTGGGCGTGCCGAAACCGGTGGGGTCCAGCCAGTCCACCCCCACCTTCTTGCTGGCCGCCACCGGGTCACTGAGGACCAGCTTCTTGAACTCAGGGTCCAGCCATGCCCTGGCCACCAGCCGGGCCGCCGGGGTGGGACCGATCTGCTCGGCGAACTCGGTGAAGACCCGGTGCTCGGCGGCGGTGAAAAGACCCTTCTCAATACATAGTTCGCGCAGTGCGATCTCCAGCACCTCGAAGTCGGTGATCTCGTCGACCATCGGCTTGACGGTGCGCGCGTGGTCCCCGTCATGGCTGTGATCGTGACCGTGATCAGACATGGGCGGCCTCCAGCCAGCGCTCGGGGATCTCGGTCTGCAGGGTGTCGTTGGGCGGTCCGGTGTAGTTGTCCCACAACTGCGCCTGGTTGAACCGGACGATGTACATCCACTCCACCGGAGCGTCCTCGATATCCCAGGTCTCGTCCTCCGGAGCGGGGGTCTCGTAGGTGACCTCGGCGATGACGCCCTCCGCACCCCGGCAGTATTCCGGGGTGCGGGTGTAGAACATCGCCGGCAGATCGCGAACCCGCACCCGGTCCCCGGCCTTGAACTTCGCGGGGCCGGCCTTGCCGGCGAACACCTGCGGGTCGCCGATACCGGCCGCCTCGATGTGGTGCTTGTTTCGTCTGACGTTGGAACCGTCGCCGGCGAACTTCGGCTCCGCATCCGGCAGCCGCCCGTCGAGACCGCCGGCGTAGCGCTGCTGAACCTCGGCGAGCCGTTCGGTCAGCTCAGACCAGCTGATGTGCTTCTTCTCGATCAGCAACCGGCCCACCGCCCACAGCCAGCGGCTGTAGTACGGCACTCCCAGGTAGGCCGAGCGGCCGATGTCGACGTTGCCGATCCGGCGGCGCTCCTCCGAGACCCAGATACCGCGCATGCCGAGAACCTCGCAGAGCACGTAGGTCATCAGCTCCCACTGCTCTTCTTCTTTGTTCTCGTAGGGGTGCGGATAATCCAGTTCGCCGCCCACATCGTGCGGCGTCTTCATATACGCCAGCCAGTGATCGTGGGTCATCTCATCGGGGGCCGGCCACTCCGATACTTCCGGGAAGACGACCTTGAGGCGGGAAACCAGTGCCAGCTGTGCGGCGCGCTGCGAAGCGGTGCTCATAGTTGCCTCTCAGAAGAGCAGTCAGCCGAAAGATAGCACCCGTGGTGTCAGCTTCGGAAGGCTTGGCTCCAGCGCCCGGTGACTGATATCGCCTGTTCCGCACATCGGCCTACACTCGGAAAAATGACGACCCCGGGCCGACGGTTCAACGACAGAGTCACCCGGTTCTGGACCGCCGCGGCACCGCTCTATGACCTCCCATTTCTGCAGCAGTGGGTCTACCGCCCGCCGCAGGATGAGGTGATCACACAACTGCGTGCCCACGGAGCGCGCCGGATCGCCGATATCGCCTGCGGCACCGGCATTCTGGCCTTCCGCATTCAGGCCGAGCTGGATCCCGACGAGGTCTACGGCATCGATATGTCCGACGGCATGCTGGAACAGGCGAAGGCCCGTTCGACGGTGGTGCGGTGGCGCAAGGCCCCCGCCGAGGAACTGCCGTTCGCCGATGGCGCACTGGATGCCGTCGTGAGCACCTCGGCGTTCCACTTCTTCGATCAGCCGGCCGCCATGCGGGAGTTCCACCGGGTGCTCGCGCCCGGGGGACTGCTCGCGGTCGCCACCATCAGCCCGCCGTTGCCGCGCATTCTGGCCGCGATGTCCGGCCCCTCCAGTCCGGCGCACAACCCGTCTCGCGACGAGATGCGGATGCTGTTCACCGAAGCCGGTTTCCGGATCACCGATCAGCACCGTCCCGACCGGCCGCTGTGGACCCGCGGCGTCTGGGATCTGCTGACCGTCGGCACCAAACCATAGGTCCAGCACCGTTACGGTCGTTATCCTCTGACGATGGCCATCGAAATGCTCGCGCCCGCCGTCGAAATCGGTGTGGTGACCACCAATCTGGACGCCATGGTCGCCTTCTACGAAGGCTGCCTCGGACTGCCGTACCAGGGTGATCTCGACTTCCCCGGTGGCACGATGAAGCGCTACACGCTCGGTGCCAACGTGCTCAAGCTGGTCACCCTCGACCAGGCGCCGGCCGCCCCGGCGGTGCCGGGTGGCGGACCCGCCCAAGCCGGCATCCGCTACCTCACCATCCTGGTGAAGAGCGTCACCGCCGCAGCACAGGACGTCGCCGACGCCGGGTACGAAATCGTCCAACCCGCCGCCGAGTTCACCCCCGTCCCCGGCATGGGCTGGATGTTCGTCGCCGACCCGGACGGCAACTGGATCGAACTGGTCGGCCCGCTGGCCTGATTTCGGTGGCCGAACTGCACCCCGGGATCGCGATCCTCGCCCCACTGGTCGGCACCTGGGCCGGACGGGGCACCGGCGACTACCCCACCATTGAGGGCTTCGACTATCTCGAGGAAGTGACCTTCGGGCATGTGGGCAAGCCGTTCCTGAGCTACACCCAGCGCACCCGCTCGGGCGATGGCGCACCGATGCACGCCGAGACCGGGTATCTGCGCGTTCCCGCCGCAGGCCGTGTCGAACTGGTGCTGGCCCAACCCAGCGGGGTCACCGAGATCGACGAGGGAACCGTCTCCGCCGATGGCGGCGCACTGGTCATCGAACTCGTATCAACGTCGGTCGGGCTGACCAGTACCGCCAAAGAGGTTCTGTCGGTGGCCCGTTCGATCCGCGTCGAGGGTGACGAGCTCACCTACACCCTGCTGATGGGTGCGATGGGTCTGCCGCTGCAGCACCACCTGACGGCACGTCTGAACCGGCAGTCGTGACCGACGGCAGGATTCGCGTCCCCGCCGATCTCGATGCCGTCACCGCCGTCGGTCCCGAGGATTCCGGCGCCGTGGATGCGGTAGCGGTCGAACGGATCTGGTCCGCCGTGCGCCACTGGTACACCGCCGGGATGCAGCCCGCCATCCAACTGTGTCTGCGTCACGACGGCCAGGTGGTGCTCAACCGCGCCATCGGCCACGCCCGGGGCAACGGTCCGGCCGACCCGACCGATGCCGAAAAGATTCCGGTGACCACCCAGACGCCGTTCTGTGTGTACTCGGCGGCCAAGGCGATCAGCACGACGGTGGTGCACATGCTGGTCGAGCGCGGGGCCTTCGCCCTCGATGACCGCGTCTGCGACTACCTGCCCGGCTACACCAGCCACGGCAAGCACCGCACCACCATCCGGCATGTGCTGACACACAGCGCCGGGGTGCCGTTCGTGACCGGCGCACGGCCCGACCTCAGGCGGATGAACGACAGCGACTACGCGCGAGAGCAGTTGGCCGGACTCAAACCCATCCACCGACCCGGCCTGGTGCACATCTACCACGGGCTGACCTGGGGGCCGCTGATCCGCGAGATCGTTTCTGCGGCAACCGGGCGCAGTATCCGCGAGATCCTGGCCACCGAGATCCTCGATCCACTGGGATTCCGCTGGACCAATTACGGGGTGAGCGAGGCCGACGTGCCGTTGGTCGCACCCAGCTACGTCACCGGCAAGCCGTTACCCGCACCGGCGGCCGCCGCACTGCGCATCGCGCTGGGCGGTTCGATGCAGCAGATCATCCCGTTCTCCAATACGCGCGCATTCCTCACCAGTGTGGTGCCGTCGTCGAGCACGGTGTCCACCGCTGACGAACTCTCCCGGTTCGCCGAACTTCTGCGCCGCGGTGGCGACCTCGACGGCGTCCGGGTGATGCGGCCCGAGACTCTCGCCGCGGCGACCACCGAGTGCCGACGATTGCGGCCCGACGTCGCCACCGGCCTTGCGCCGATTCGCTGGGGCACCGGATACATGTTGGGCTCCAAGCGGTTCGGACCATTCGGGCGCAATGCGTCGGAGGCTTTCGGACACACCGGGCTGACCAACGTGGTGATCTGGGCCGATCCGCAACGACGGCTCGCCGCGGGCCTGGTCTCCAGCGGAAAGCCGGGCGGCCACCCCGAGGCTCGGCGCTACACCGAACTGCTGGATCGGATCACCGCGGAGATCCCACGCGGGTGAATTGCCGGCGAGGCCCGTCGTGATTAGCGTGGCGGCATGACCGAGTCGGTGCTGCAGAAACACCTGAACGAGATGCGCGAGATCGTCGCCCGGGCGCGAAACCTGTTCGGGACCAACCCCGTTGCGCCGCCGGCATCACAGGTCCGGCCCGAGCCGATGGCCCAGTAGCGCCGCATACGCGCGGTCGAAGTCACCCGGTCCGGCGATCTCGGCTGACGGGGTGAAGCCCGCCGCCACGATGTCCTCGCGGATCCGCATGACGGCCTTCAGATGCGAGACCTCCGCGGTCAGCAGCACCGCACGTGCCAGGGAGCCGGAGTCGGTACGCAACGCCGACTCGTCGAGACCCACGCTGTGCAGGTACCCGCCGGCACAGGACCGGAACACCACCTGCCCGCTCGGGTGGATGGCGTCGAAGTCCGGATCGTGGTCGTTCACTTCCGCTCCTCGCTGACCCCGCGCAGCCGGGTGGCCCCGTCGGTGTCGTGGTGTTCCCAGACCGCGGCCGCCCACTCCAGACGATCGGCGAGTGCCTCGTGTTCGGCGGCCTGCTGCTGATAGCAGGCCCGGCGCTGGTCGAGCAATTCCCTTCCGGCGTCACGAAGTTCAGCGAAGACCGGCCCGAGGGATTCCAGACTGGCCATGATTCCGGCGTTGTCGGCCGGTACCGCGCGCAGGTACTCGGCGGTGCCACGGTGATACCCGGCGGCGGAACGTAGTTCCTCCGGTGCCACATCGAGGTGTTCGGTCATCTGCAACTCCTGTCGATCACGGTGTCGTTGTTAGGACCGCACGCACGGCCGGCTCAGGTTTCGGGGGATGCTGCCAGCCGAGGAACCCATCCCCGCCGACGGAAGTGACGGGCACGATCTCGTTGTCCACCAGGGCTGTGCCGTTGCCGAGCGACAGCGCATGCCGATCGGTGAAGATGCCGACATCACCTGCCGTCAGACCGGCCGGATCCACCGGTTCATCGACCGTCGATCCCGCCGCCGCAATGGTGATTCCCTGTCGGCTGAACGCCTCCGGAATGGGGGTGCCGGCCACCGCGGCGGTGATGACCTTCGCCAGTTCCGGACTCGGTGCGGTGATCGTCTCGCCGCCGGGCAGCAGGACCTCGGTGGATCCGTTGGCCGCATCGGCGGGAGTCTGCACCGGTGGGTCCTGCGGTTGGTCGTCCGCGGGATCGGGGTGCTGGCGATGCCGGGGCTGCTCCGTCAACGGGGACAGATCGGAGCCGCTCGGTAACCCCGGCAGCCCGGTGGCCGGTGCTGCAGAACCCCAGGCCGGTGGCTGGGGCGCTGCGGCGGTAGGTGGCGGGGCCGTATCCCGCGGCGAATTGTTCTCCGCTGGAATCGGATTGGGGTCCTCGGCAGGTTCCGGTGCCGGCACGGTTTCGTCCGGAGTTCCGGACGAGGTGTAGAGAGATGAGAGTGCTGCGACCAGGGCAGCCTTGGAGGTCGCATCGAGATCGGCGCCATCGACGACGGAGCGGATATCGCGCACCTTCCCGATCAGGTACCGCTGGAAGGACCGCGCTCCGGCCGCGGTGCTCAGATCAGGGTGCGCGGCGACGGCGTTCTCGACATCCTGCTGTAACTGCTCGAGCGCACCGACGCTCTCGCCATGCTCGGTATGGGCGTTGAGTATCGCGATGACCACCTGCAGGTCGATCTGAGCGGCCACCGATTGCTGACCGGCCAGTGAGGCCTCCGCATCACGGATCGCTTCGACCGCCGCACCCTCCATGCCGGTGACTGTAACCACCCGGCAGGAGGGCCACAATTCACCTTTGCCGGCTCAGATAGAGCTCTCTGATATGTTGCAGCTCAATAGCTTTCGTTGATGCATTCGCCCTGGCTCCGCTGATTATCGAGATGACGTCACGTTGTCTGTCCAGCAGTTGCCGGGCACGCTCACGGTTCTCCAGAGGTGTGCAGTCGCATATGGCGGATTCGATCTCAGCCTGCACAGCCTCGATACGACGGATGGCATCGGTCGCCTGTGTGACGGCCGCGCTCACGACCCCGCTCAGCGCACGGTCGGCATCGCCGAGGGCGCCGTCGCGGGCGATCAGTTCAGCGCGGGCGGCGGCGAGGCCGTGCTGCTGTTGACCCTTCGACATGACAGCGACGCTACGCAGCAGGGGTGACTCCGACAATTCACCCGGGGCGACGGATCGCGATCGCCGCGCCCATCCGGCTGATGCGCACCGGAGCGCCGGCGTAGGGGGCCTCGACGACGAGGTCACCCCCGACCGACATCTGCACATGACCTGTGTGCGGGAAGACCAGGTCGCCGGGACGGATATCGGCGCGGGCGATCGGAATGCCATCGTTGATCTGGTCGTAGGTGGTTCGGTGCAGGGGTACACCGGCTTGGGCGTAGGACCACTTCACCAACCCGGAGCAGTCGAAGCGGTCCGGACCGGTGGCACCCCAGACATAGGGACAGCCCAGCCTGCTCAGCGCGGCGCGCACTGCGGCGGCGGCCCGGGCATCACCGGAGGCCGAGCGCCGGTGGGCCATCCGGTAGCGCAACGCCCGCAGTGCCGCGCGGTTGCGCCGCGCCCGTCTGCGAGCGGCCAGCACATGAGCGCGCTGCGTGTGCAGACGATGCAGTCTGCGGCGTAGGAGTTCCCGCGCTGCGATCGGGTTGTCCACGTCCGACCGGTCCGCGCGGGCCGCGGCCAGCACGGCGGCGGTCTCGAGGTGGGCCCGCCGGTGGTCGAGGCCCGCCCTGGTGAGGATGCGGGCGAACTCGCCGTCGACGTCGCCGGCGGCGGCCTGCGCGGAAACCGCGGCGGCGCCCGCCCCGCGGTAGGCCGCCCCCATCGCGCCGGTCGATTGCGGCGGCGGGCCCGGACGGGTGCCCAGGGCGACGGGTTGGAGCCCCGCACCGCGGAGATCGAATAGTGCGTGTGCCCGAGACAGCGCATCAAGGTCGTCGAGAATCACTGCGACTCCAGGAAGGCGCGTACCCGCGGCAGCACGCCCGGCGCGACGACGCCGCGGTTGCGGATATCCCACACCTCCTCCGGACCGACCCCGAGCAGTCCGGCGATCACCGCCTCCGGCAGTCCGGACCGGGCGCAGGCCGCATCGAAGCGCGCTCCGATACCGGCCGGCATCCTGGCCAGCAGGCCGGTCCGGATGGCCTCCAGTTCCCGCAGGTGCGTCATCAGCACCGCCGCCGACGGGCCACCGGCATTGACGGCCACCCGCCAGGAGTTCGCGGCCAGCAGTTCTGCCTTCACACACTGAGCGATCACTGTATGAATATAGGACTCGTATTCGTTTGATGTCTCCGCAGGCAGGCGAGCGATCAGCGAGTTGAGCGAGTCCAGGTGCGCCTGGGCGTGCGCCTCGAGGACCTCGGTATCGGTGTGCCGGCTGACGGCAACGGACTCGGGGCGCCCGACCGGGGCCGGAGCCGAGGCCAGCAGTCGCCGCAATTCCTCCTGCGGATCGTCGGCCAGCTGCAGCGCGGCGAACGTTCCCGGTGGTAGCCCCAGCGCGTTTTCAACCTTCTGAACAGTGCCTTTATGCGGCTTACGGGTACCGCGCTCGAGGTAGCTGAGCCCCATCACGCTCACCGATGAGGCGGCGGCGAGATCGGCCAGCGACCAGTCCCGGGACTCCCGCAGGGCACGGATGGCCGCGCCCGCCGCCTCCCGGCTCACCGTCCCGTTCCCCGCACAGTCAAATCGTACACAGCGATCTCTGTTTATATGTTTCTATCCACATATCGCTTGCGTGGTGCGATCTTCATATATACGATTCCGTCACTGTATCCAAATTGAAGGAGACCTGGATGAGCTACCAACCGTGTTCGAACGAGCCGGACCTGTGGTTCGGCTACTCCGATGACGACACCAGCGACGGAGCCGCCAAGGCCCGGGTCTACGAACAGTCCGCCACCCGGGCCCGGATGATCTGTCTGCGCCGCTGCCCCCTGGCCCAGCAGCGACAGTGCGCAGCGCGCGCCGTCGACGCCGGCGAGGAGTACGGGGTGTGGGCCGGGGTGAAGCTACCCGGCGGGCAGTACCGCAAGCGTCACCAGTTGGCGCATGCCCACCGGGTGCTGCGCGATATCGCCGCCGGCCTGATCAACCCGCGCGAACTCCCCGAGAGTGTGGAGTTGCTCTCCCGCGGTGAGGCCATACCGGCACTGTCGACCACGGTCGTCCATCTCAGTGGCGCGGGTCGGCCGCGCAACGCGGCCTGATCCGGCCGGTCAATGCGACACTGGTGGCATGCGGACAGTAGTGGTGTTGGCGGTCGCAGCGTTGGTCGCGCTGATCCTCGCCCTGATAACCGGCAATACCTTCGCCGCGATCGCGGTGGTCCTGCTGGCACTGGCGGGCATCGTTCTACTGGTGCGGGACTGGCGTTCCGACGGCGGCGCCGAACAGCACGCGAGCGGCCCGGCCGTCGACGAGCCCGCGCCGGTAGCCGAAACGCTCACCGGCGACGAGTTCTCACCGGACGTCGCCGGCTCTGACAAGTTCTAGGGTTCCCAGTTCCCGGATCGCCCGGGCACCGCGCGCCAGCATGGCGAGCATCATGTCGTCACCACGCTCGGTCGAGGCCGAGAACGCAAAGCCCAGGGTAGAGATCATCGGGACTTGCAACATCCCGAATCGGTAATCCTGCCAACAACTTTCACGGTCGTACCCGTCGACGTATTCACTCACTTCCCTGTGATAGCGGTCGACGAGTTCCCGCTCCTGAGCCCCGCGGTCATCAGGCTGGAAGCTGGTGGCGACGAAGTAGGACAGGTCACGGGCGGGCAGCCCCACCGCCAGCGTCTGCCAATCGACGACCGTCACCCGGGTGCGCAGCGGATCGAACAGCAGGTTGTCGATCCGGTAATCGCCGTGCAGCAGGCTGAATCGGTCCGGCACGTTCCACAGCCAGTCACCGATCAGCTCCGCCGAGTCCGCCACCGTAACCCGGTCTTCCGCGCTCATCCGCGGTCCGAGCTTCTCCAGTGTCGTCGCGGTGGCGATCTTGGTGATCTCACCGAGGCCCCGGGCAGTGGCCTCATCCGGCTTGGGCATGACAGTGCCGGCGAACGTCAGCCAGGCCGGATCACCCCAGCGCGGGCCGTGCAGCCCGGCCAGCGCGGTCACCGCAAGTTGCGCCTCGGCCGGCGTGCAGCCCAGGATCTGATCGCCCTGTTCGGCCGGCGCCATATCGGCGAGCAATAGCGCGAACTGACCGCCATCGTCGGCGATGGAGCAGTGGTAGCACCGGGCCAGTGGCACGGTGAGGGTGTCGGCGACCTCGGTGTAAAAGGCGTGTTCCGAGCGGTAGCTCGGGGCCACCCGCTCATGCACGGTCTCGTCCTGGGCCGGAAGTTTGATGACGAAGGAACCCGGTAGATCGGTGGCGCCGCCATAGGTCGCCGTGACGCGGTAGGTGGCGCCGGTCTGGCCGGTGCCGATCGGTGTGACGTCGGCAGCGATGACCGGTGCGCCGAGCACTTCGGAGAGCCACTGCGGTGTCACGTCGTCCGGAGTGCCCGGAATCGCTGCCATCGAATCTCCTATCCGAGTGGCCGGTTATCGCGCACACCGCGGTAGATACCGCGCCGCACGATCCACGGCATGAGCACACGTTCGACCAACCGGGCCGGGACCCGGAAGGGACGGCCGTTGGGCGCGAACACTTCCACGCCGTCGGATTGGATACCGATCACTGATCCCCACCGCCGGCGCGGCGGCCGATAGGCCCGCAGCGGCCGGCCCGCAGGTTCGGACCGGATGTTATGCGCCAGAATCACATCCGCGCGATTCCGGGCCGACGAACGCAGCGGGTCGGTGGCTGCGACGTCACCGACGGCGAACACACCTCGGTAACCCGGGACCCGCAACTCCGGGGTGACCTTCACGAAACCTTCGGCGTCGAGCAGCTCCGGGGGCAGCCAGTCGGTATTGGGACGTACCCGTCCGATCGTCCACAGCACGGCGTCGGCCACCGCCGGCGGCTGGCCGGTGCTCCAGTGCACGGGCGCACTGGTGATCGCGTCGCAGTCGAAGCCATCGGGCACCACCGCCCGATGTCCCGGGTGCAACCCGACACCGGAGCGAACCAGCCTGCGCCGCAGGTGCTCCCACGTTCGCGGGTGGTGCTGCGGTAGCGGACGCTCCCCGGGGAAGTACAGATCGATCTGCTTGTCGGGCCAGTGCGCGGCCAGGTTCGCCGCCGCGCTCACCGCGGCCGCTCCACCGCCGATCACCATCACCGACCCGGCATCGGCGAGCCGGTGATGGCTGGCGGTCAGGCCGGCGGTGACGTCGATCGCGGACTGCAGTTGTGGCCGACGCCAGAACCCGTTGCTCACCCCGGTCGAAATGACCAGGGAGTCATAGGGTTCCGCGACGGTGGTGCCATCGGCGCGCTCGGCGTAGACGATCCTGCCGCGCAGGTCCACGTCGGTCAGCCGGGCCTGGATCATGCGGACCCCGTCCAGCCCGCGGTAGCGGTGGAACGGGACCCAGTAGTCCCGCGCCCACTCGGCGGGCCGAGTCAGTCGCACGCCGAGTTCCTGGCCGCTGACCAGACCGGGATTGACCGAGATACCCACCACGTCGGCGAAGCGGGCAAGCCGCAGCGCGGTGAGCAACCCGCTGTCGCCGAGGCCTGCGATGACCACCCGGGGCCGAATTTTAGGGGCGCGGACCGGCCCGGAGCTCACGTGTTCGTCCGACGCGGCGGGCGCGGCAACAGCCGGGGCACCCGGTCGATGACGTCCTGATACTGCGGGCGGCGCTGGAGGCCGCGCTTCTCCATCAGCGGGATACTCGCGCCCAGGAACATCGCCAGCATCACCGCGACACCGACCAACAGCCACCACCACTGTCCCGGAGCAGCCGCGATGCCGAACAGCGCCATGGAGAGCCAGAATCCGAGCTCGCCGAGATAGTTGGGGTGCCGCGACCACGCCCACAGGCCCTGATCCATCGGGGTGCCCGGGTGGGCGGCGACGAATCGGCGCATCTGGGCGTCGGCGACCAGCTCCAGGGTCACCGCGGCCATGCCGATGACGAAAGCCGGCCAGGCCAGCCACAGGACGCCGTCGCCGGGCCGGGTGCAGGCGATGTAGACCGGCAGCATGCCGACGAACACCTGCAGCGTCGGAAACAGGTGGATGCCGAAGAAGTCGATCAGGAACTCGAACCGCGGGGCGGCCTCCCGCAACAACGGGTAGCGCCAGTCCTCATGATGCAGACCCGGGAAACCGATCGCCCAGTTGCGGGTCAGGCGAATCGCCCAGTAACCCATCACGATTGCCATCAGCCAGGTGCGCACCGAGCCGGGCCCGCTGATGCCGATCGGGCCCTGCCACCACCAGTAGGCCAGCAGCAGTGGCGGGATCACGCTCCAGTAGGCGTCGTAGAAGCTCGAGTTCCGGTAGGCCCGGCTGAACACGAAGATCACCACGGTGGCGAGCACGTCGGCGATCAGGGTGTCCAGCCACAGCCGGCCGGTGGCGGGGCCCCAATACAGCCAGGCGGCAGCCACGGCGATCGCGGCCGCATACGCCAGCGTTACCAAGACCAGTGAACGGCCTCTGCTCATCTGCGCGAACCTAACACGATGCGGCCTGCCGCCTAGTCGTATCGTGACTCAGATGAGCACCGTTTCTGACGAGGATCGCGTCGCGGATCTGGCCCGCACGGTCGTGACCGAGCACAACCCCAAGGAAGTTCCGCTGCCGGAGTTCCTCGGCGCCTGTTACGACGCCGGGCTGTCCTGGGTGAACTTCCCCGAGGGCCTCGGCGGCCTCGGGCTGTCCCGCGGACTGCAGTCCGTGGCCGACCGCATCCTGCAGGGCGCCGGCGGCCCGGTGCCGCTGGGCCTGAACCCGATGGGCTACGGGATGGCCGCGCCGACACTGCGCGAGCATGCCCAGACCGAGGAACTGAAGAAGTTCTTCCTGCGGCCGCTGGCCACCACCGAGGACATCTGGTGTCAGCTGTTCTCCGAGCCGGGTGCGGGTTCCGACGTCGCCGGCCTGGCCACCTCCGCGGTTCGCGACGGCGACGACTGGGTGATCAACGGCCAGAAGGTGTGGACCAGCCTGGCGCACAAGGCACGCTGGGGTCTGCTGCTGGCGCGCACCGATCCCGATGCCCCCAAGCACAAGGGCCTGAGTTACTTCGTGCTCGATATGCACGATCCGGGCGTCGAGTGCCGACCGCTGCGCCAGTTGACCGGACAGGCGGAGTTCAACGAGGTCTACATCACCGACGCGCGCATCCCCGATATTCATCGGCTCGGCGCGGTGGGCAACGGCTGGGCGGTGGCCATGACCACGCTGATGAACGAGCGCAGTGCACTCGGCGGCAGCGGCAGCCGGCGCGGGGCCGGCACCATCTCCGAGGCGGTGCAACTATGGGCGTCGCGTCCGGATCTGCACACCCCGGTGCTACGGGACCGGCTGACCCAGCTGTGGCTGCGCTCCGAGGCCCAGCGGCTCACCTCCGAGCGATCCCGGGTGTCGGCGGGCGCCGGTAGCCCCGGACCGGAGGCCTCGATCGGAAAGATGGTCGGCGCCGAGCTGAACCAGAAGATCTACGAGTTCTGCATGGATCTGCTCGGGCCGGAGGGCATTCTGTACCACTCCTACGCCCTGCACGGCGCGAACGACGACGGTGACTGGCGCGGGCCGATCCAACAGCGTTACCTGCGCAGCCGGGCCAACACCATCGAGGGCGGCACGTCCGAGGTGATGCGCAACATCCTCGGCGAGCGGGTGCTGGGGCTGCCCGGCGACCTGCGCGCCGACACCGGACCATGGAAAGAGGTCGCGCGTGGCTGAGTTCGAGTTCAGCACGGAGCAGCAGGCCCTACGCACCGCGGTGCGTAAGTTCTGCGCTGAGAACTTCGATGAGGCCGTCGTGCGGCGGCTGATGGAATCCGAACCGAGGTTCGATCAGGCGGTGTGGCGCCGGCTGGGATCCGAGCTCGGGGTCCTCGGCATGTCGGTACCCGAGGCGGACGGTGGTGTCGGCGGCTCGCTGGTGGACCAGGCCGTCGCCGTCGAGGAGTTCGGCGCAACACTGGCCTGCGGGCCGCTGTTCGGAACGGTGTACCTCGCCATCCCGGCTCTGGTCGCCTGCCCGGCCGGGGGCGCCCGCGACGAACTGCTCGCTGCGCTCGTCGACGGTGAGCGCACAGCCGCCTTCGAGGCTGAGCCTGTCGTCGCCGCCGACGGGAAGCTGACCGGCACCGCCCCCCGTGTGGTCGACGGGGCCGCAGCCGATGTGCTGTTGATCGCAGGCACCGGATCCGAGGGTCTGGGGCTCTACGCGGTCGATCTGAATGGCCCAGGGGTACAGCGCGATTCGCTGGTCACCATGGACCTGACCCGGCCGCAGGCCCGCATCACGCTGGACGCCGCTCCGGCTACTCCGCTGGCCGGACCCGGCGAGGCCGACCGGGTGATCACCCATGCCGTACAGGTGGGTTCGGCGCTGCTGGCCGTCGAGCAGGTCGGCGCCGCCCAGCACCTGCTGGATCTATCGGTGGACTACGCCAAATCACGGCTACAGTTCGGCCGCCAGATCGGCTCGTTTCAGGCCATCAAGCACAAACTCGCCGACATGCTGGTTGATCTCGAGCATGCCCGGTCGACGGCGTACCACGCGGTGTGGGCGCTCAGTGACGCCTCTGACGACCCGGCACTGGCGACCGCGATCGCCCAGGCGGTGAGCTCGGCGGCCTTCAGCCGGATCGCCGCCGACACCATCCAGGTACACGGCGGTATCGGCTTCACCTGGGAACACCAGGCGCACCTGTACTTCAAGCGTGCCGCCACCGACGCCGCACTGCTCGGCAGCGCCGAACATCACCGGGCACGGGTGGCCGACATGGTGCTCGACACCGCGATTGCACAGAGCGGCGCGGTCGCGGTCGCCACCGGCTAGTCACATTCGATACGGCGCCAGAGCGGTTGCCTTGGTGCCCGCCTCACAGCGACAATCGGCCCCGGTGCGCTCAAGTGTCGCTCTGAGGCGGACACATAGGTGTTCCATTCGCCGCTGGGCCAGCACGCTAGGCCAGCACGCTAGGCCAATACGTCGTCGATAGCGCGATAGATGCGCTGCTCACTGACCGGCCGCGGGGTGCCCAACTGCTGTGCCCACAGACTGACCCGGAACTCCTGGATCATCCAGGCGATCTCGCGCACATCATCGCCGCCGGCTCGGGTGGGTGAAATGGCATGCAGCAGTTCGTCATAGGCATCCTGAACGGCGCCGACCCGCTCCATCCGCTCGCGATCGGCGGCGAGGGCATGGGGAAGGCGCTCCAGGCGCCGGCTGATAGCGGTCAGATACCGCGCCAGATCACCCATCCGGGCGGCGCCCGCGGCAGCGACGAACCCCTTCGGCGTCAGCGCCGCGAGTTGAGCCCGGATATCGGCGATGCCATCGGCCTGGGCCGCCGGAGGTTTGGCCGGAACCGCCACCTCGACCTCGCGCAGTGCCGCCAGCACCTTCTCGACCCGGCCGACGATATCCGTCGCCGCCGGGGGCAGGTCGCTCACCACCCGCTGACGCAGTGCGGCGAAGTCTGCTCTGGTCCACACCGGCGCCGGAGCCAGCGCGTCGATCGCGGCGTCCGCGCAATCCTCCAGCAAGGCGCCCAGCGACCCGTCGGGATTGGTGCCCAGCATCAGCCGGGTGCGCATATCCAGTTTCTTCTCCAACGCCTTCACCGGCGACGGGACCGCCAGTCGCAACAGCCGGCGCAATCCGGGTCGCATGGCGGCGTCACGATCGGCCTCGGTGGCGAACACCCGGACATCGACTGCCGAACCCGCATCAGCCAGACCGGGAAAGCCACGCACGAGATGCCCGTCGACCATGCGTTCCACACTGCGGGGCAACTCGTCGAGATCCTCGGGCCACGAACGTATTCCGCGTCGCTCCCAGTCCCCTGCCACCGCCTCGGTCACCGCGCGCTGGGTGGTTCCGGCAAGTGTGGTCTGCAGGGCGGTGAGGTCCTTACCGCGAGCGACCTCCGAACCATCGGGTGACTCGACGGCGAAGGTCACCCGCAGATGCGCCGGCAACTTGTCGAGGTCGAATGCGTCGATGGGGACCAGAATCCCGCTGCGGCGATGGAGTTCGCGCTGGAGGGCCTCCAGTAGCGGCTCCTGACCCGGATTCAACGAACCGAGTACGAGCCTGGCGGTATCCGGCGCCGGAACGAAGTTACGTCTCAGATCCTTCGGCAGAGACTTGATCAACGCGGTAACCAGTTCCTCCCGCAGTGCGGGCACCTGCCAGCCGAACTGATCGCCGCCGAGGCGGGCCAGGACTCCGACCGGGATGTGCACGGTGACACCGTCATCGGCGGCAGCCGGGTCGAACCGATAGCTCAATGGCAGCGCGAGATCATCGGCCTTCCAGTGGTCCGGCCGGTCCGCATCCGCATCGGCGACGCGCATCAGATCGGCACGGGTCATGGTCAGCAGGTCCGGGGTCAGGTGCCGCTGCTTCTTCCACCACCCATCGAAGTGCCGCGATGAGACCACCTCCGCGGGGATGCGGTCGTCGTAGAACTTATGGATCTCGGTGTCGGTGACCATCAGGTCACGCCGCCGGGCACGCTCCTCCATCTCGGCGACCTCGGCCCGCATCCGGACGTTGTCGGCGAAGAAGTGATGGCGCGTCCGCCACTCGCCGTCCACCAGCGCATGCCGGATGAACATCTCCCTAGCCTCCACCGGATCCACTGCCGCGTAACCGATCTGGCGGCGGGCGACCAGCGGCAGACCGTAGAGCGTCACCCGCTCGAAGGCCACAACCGCACCCCGTTGGGCATCCCAGTGCGGTTCGCTGTAACTGCGCGCAACCAGATGCCCGGCGATCCGTTCAATGGTGTCGGGGTCGATCCGCGCGGCTATCCGTCCATAGAGCCTGCTGGTCTCCACCAGGTCGGCGACCACGATCCAGCGCGGCGGGCGGCGGGTCAGCACCGAGCCGGGGGCCAGGACGAACCTGGCGTTTCTGGCTCCGGTGTATTCGCGGGTGTCACCTTCGCGCAGACCGATGTGGGACAGCAGTCCGGCGACCAGGGCCGCGTGCACCCGGGCCGGATCCGCGGGCTCGGAGTCACCGGACTCCCGGATTCCGATATCGCGGGCGATGCTGCGTAACTGCCCGGCCAGGTCCTGCCATTCCCGGACCCGCAGGTAGTGCAGGAACTCCTCGCGGCACATCCGTCGGAAGGCGCTGCCGGACAAAGCTTTCCGCTGTCCACGCAGGTAGCCCCACAGGTTCAGGTAGGACAGGAAGTCGGACTGCTCGTCGGCGAACCTGGCGTGCTTCTGTCGGGCCGCCTCCTCGCGGTCGACGGGACGCTCACGCGGATCGGGAATCGACAGCGCCGCGGCCAGAACCAGCACCTCGCGGACGCAGCCCTGACCATCGGCCTCCAGAATCATCCGGCCCAACCGCGGATCCACGGGCAGTTGCGCCAACCGCCGGCCGATATCGGTGATGGCGCCCGTGGTGTCAAACGCCCCGAGTTCCTGCAGCAGTTGCACACCGTCGCGGATGCTGCGTTGGTCCGGCGGATCGAGGAACGGAAAATCCTCCATGTCGCCGAGATGCAGCGCGGCCATCTGCAGCATCACCGCGGCCAGATTCGTCCGCAGGATTTCAGGATCGGTGTAGCGCGGCCGGCCCTCGAAGTCAGCGTGCGCGTACAGCCGGATACACACACCCGGAGAGGTCCGGCCGGACCGGCCGGCCCGTTGCGCTGCGGAGGCCTGTGAGATGGGTTCGATCGGCAGTCGCTGCACCTTCGTGCGGCGACTGAAGCGGGATATCCGGGCGGTGCCCGGGTCGACGACATAGCGGATGCCCGGGACGGTAAGCGAGGTCTCGGCGACGTTGGTGGCCAGCACGATTCGGCGGTTCAGATTACTGGTGTTCGGCGTGAACACCCGATGCTGTTCGGCGGTGGGCAGCCGCGCATAAAGCGGGAGCACCTCGGCTGTGGGCATCGCCGCGCGCACCGCCTCGGCGGTATCGCGGATCTCGCGTTCGCCGGACAGGAAAACCAGTACGTCACCGGGGGGCTCGGTGGAGAGTTCCTGGAGAGCGTCGATGATCGCCTCGGTCTGATCGCGGGGTTCGACCCGGACCACCTCATGATCGGGATCGTCGGGATCTTCTGTCGAATCGACGATGTCGCCACGATCATCGGCAGGCAATTCCAAAGGGCGATAGCGGATCTCGACCGGAAAGGTGCGACCGGAGACCTCGATGATCGGCGCACCGCCGAAGTGGTCGGCGAACCTCTGCGGCTCGATCGTTGCGGAGGTGACGATCACTTTGAGATCCGGCCGCCGTGGCAGCAGCCGGCGCAGATAGCCCAGCAGGAAGTCGATATTGAGGCTGCGTTCGTGCGCTTCGTCGAGGATCAGGGTGTCGTAGCGCAACAGCCGTCGGTCGCGCTGCATCTCAGCGAGCAGGATGTCGTCGGTCATCAGCTTGACCAGCGTCCGGTCGCTGGCCTGGTCGGTGAATCGCACGGTGTAGCCGATCGCGCCACCCAACTCGACGCAGAGTTCGTCGGCGATCCGCTGGGCCACTGTGCGGGCCGCCAGCCTGCGCGGCTGGGTGTGCCCGATGGTGCCGCGGATACCCCGTCCCAGTTCCAGACAGATCTTGGGCAGCTGGGTGGTCTTGCCCGAACCGGTCTCGCCGGCCACCACCACCACCTGGTGGTCGCGGATGGCGGCGGCGAGTTCCTCGCGGCACGCACTGACCGGAAGGTCCGGGTAGCTGATGGCCGGCACCGTCGCGACGCGGGCGGCGATCAGTTTCTCCCCGGCGTCGAACTGAGCTGCCAGGCTTTTCCACTGCTCAGCGCTAAGCGGTCCGCGCAACGACTTGAGCCGCCTCCCGAGCCGGGCGGCGTCACGCAGGCTCAGCAGGTCCAGCCGGGCGCGCAGTGCGCGTACGTCATCGCGGGGCTGCTGGGACACTGGTACCAGGGTAGTGACCGAGAGATGGAGTGCCCATGACGACTGCGCTGATCGTCGGCGGCCTGCTGCTGCTCGGTCTGGGTCTGGTGGCCAGTCAGTTGTTCCGGCTGAAGGACTGGCTCAACCGGCAGCCGCCGGTCGAACCGCAACCCGAGGAGCCCGGCGACAGCTAGCGGGGTGGGTCTCCGCGCCAGGTGAAACTGTTGACGTACTTGCCCATGTCCTGGGCGATCTGGAGATTGGCCGGTGACGGCGGACCGGGTCCGAAGCTCGGGGTGAACTCGCGGAACGGGCCAGCGGCGCCGGCGACCAGGGCGAGATCGTTCTTGACCGCGACGATGATGATGATCCGCACCCGGCCGGACTCACCCCCACCCGACATGGTGTGGAAGTCGGCGACCTCTCCGTAGCCGAGGTGGTAGCCGACCGTCGCATTGGGCAACTCGTAGGACTTGACCGCACCGGGGAAGGCTTCGTTGAGCAGCGTCTCGGCGATGGTCCGGGCGTTCCGGCCGGTTGCCGGCTGACTGAACAGCCGCAGGGTGCCACCGTCACCACCGACCCACTCGGCGGTGACCCCGTTGGCTTCGGTCTTGACGGTGTACGCGGCGCCGGGTGCGGGATAGGACACCGAGAACGAGCCGTCGGCGGCGGTGAAGCGCGGGTTGGTGGCCACCGGCTGGCCGGTCGGCGGCCGGCCGCAGTCGGGCGGGCAGACGTACCGGGTTGGCACGTCCGGCACCGCCTGGTCCACGATGGCCAGGGTCATCATCACCGCAACCAGGGTGAGCACCCACAGTCCCACGGTGATCACGTAGCGCGGTCCGCGGGTGCGCTTCGCGGTGTAGCGCCCGGCCGGTACGGCATAGCCCTCGAATGAATCCGGCTGCGCCACCTGCTTCATCGGTTCGCCGATCGGACCAGCAGGATGCCTTTGAGGAGGTTGAGCACATGGGGACTGCCCAGTCCCGTCACCATGTCGTAGCCGGCGTGCGGGACGGTGATGGCATTGCCGCCGAGTTGGATGTCCCGGAACGCCGGTGCGGCCGATCCCTTCGCCACCGCGTAGAGGTACGGGTTGAGATCACCGAGCGGATCGGCGCCCTGCTCCTTGAGCACCTGATTCATCACCGCGGCCAGTCCCGCCCAGACCGGAGTCGCCTGGGATGTGCCGCCACCGACCGTAACCTGCTGGAGCAGAACGAATTTCACGCCGGTGAACGGGTCGGCGACGGCGGCCACATCGGGCACCATCCGCCGGGCCTTGGAGGCGCCGCCGGAACCGGTCGCTTGCCAGGACGGCCGGCCGAACAATGTCGACGCGCCTCCGGCGCTGCCCTGGGTGAGCGGCACGTCATACCAACCCTGTTCGGCGAGGTAGCCGCCCTGGGCGTCGGTGGACAGGGTGGTGCCACCCACCGCGGTGATCTCCGGGATGGACGCGACCGCATCGACGCCGACGTCATCCGGGCTGGGCGGGTCCGACCAGTTGTGCCCCCCCTTGCATTCCAGACCGGCAAGGTCGCCGGTGGCGTCGAATACCGTCGTTCCGTGCTGGTGGGCGGTGGCGATCGCGCTGCGCACCGGCGCGAGATCGGCTGCGGTGAACAACCGATCGCAACCCCACCCGATGGACAGACTCCAGATCGCGCCGGGGAACTGCTGATCTACCGACTTCATCAGCGTGCCGAGTCTTTCGAAGGTGCCGCCGGACTCCACTGTCGGTCGGGCGTTGACCATCACCAGTCGGGCATCCGGTGCAACCGCATGGATGACCTGAAGGTCCATGGTGGATTCGCCGGTGATCTGAGCGGGCATGCCGCCGACCACCTCGGGAGTGAACTTCGGCACGTTGAACCACTCGGCGAAGGTGTCCATATCGGCCTGCCGGAACCCGTCGAAGCTGAACACCACCACCGTCTGGCCCCTACCGGTGTACCCGGATTTGGTCAGTTCGTCGGCACCGTAGGCCTTGGACACCTGGGTGGGCAGCAGGCCGCCGTCGGGAACGTCGCGCGGAGGCGTGGGCGGTAGGCCTTGGCGGGGATCGGTATAACTCAGGATCCGTCCGAACTCGGCGACCTCATCGTGAGCGGCGGACGGGACCGTCGGCTGCTGCGGAGAGGCGTAGAAGAGAACACCCTTCGGGCTGCGGTAGTCGTGCACGACGACCCCGAGTGCATCGGCGATCGCGGCCGGAGCGCCCTCCAGGATTGCCCAGTCATCACCCTGGCGCCAGCGCACCGACAGTTCGTGAAGTTGCGCCCAACTGTTCAGCCGAACCGGTTCATCGTCGTCGCGCAACGCCACGGTCAGTTGGATCCGCGGTTCGCGCGCCGGGCCCAGATCGGTGGAGTCCGAGAGCAGACGCGCGTAGGGCCCGTCGATGTTCCGAGCCGGTTCCGGATCCCATGGCCGGTCGGCGCCGAGCAGTATTCCGGCGACGGCAACCGCCGTCAGCGATGCGGCCAGCACCGCCCGGGAGCGCTGCACTTCGGTCAGATCGCGATGGTGAGCTGATGAAAGATCAGCGGGGCTATCTTGTCCGCCATGTAGGCGTGCCCGGCGTCATTGGGGTGCACGCCGTCGGACCCGATCAGATCGGGGCGGCCGACGAACCATCCGTCCGCGATCGGGTCGATGAACGCCGCGCCGATCCGGGCGGCCTGTTCGCGCAGGCTGTCCCGGATCTTGAGTACCGGCGGCGGCGGGCTGGCAGTCGGCCACGGCGGACCGATCACCAGGAACTTGGCCCCCGGTGCCGCGTAGCGCGCCAGGTGGAAGGTCTCGGCGGCGTAGCCGGAGAACTTCTGCGGATCCACCGGTTGGTCGTTGCGGGAGCCGAAGAAGATGACCAGGGCGTCGTTATTGCGAACCGCCTGTGCGGTCAGGTCTTCGAAGATGCTGCCGCGGCTGCCGCGCTGGCCATAGCCGGCGCCCCCTTCGGCCGCGACATCGGCGTCGATCGGCACGCCCTGCCTGGCCAGTAACTGCCAGGCGATCTGCGGCCACGACCTCAGTCCGCTGCCGCCCTCGTCGGTTCCGGCGGTGTAGGAATCACCGATCACCGCGATCCGGGGTGGATCCGCGCTATGTGCGGGCGCGGCACCCAGGACAGCCGACCACCCGACGCCGACCACGGCCATGGCCGCCGCGCCGACCCGAAAGATCGCCCACTTGAGTCTCACCTGCACCTCCAGCCCCAAGGGTAATCCGCTGGGGCCGCACTCAGGCGGAGGCGCGCGATAGCCCCCCACTGCCTTCTACGACCCTGTCCTCGACGGCCTGCAGGCGACCGCCGGCCGGGGGCCGCGCACCGCCACCCTTGACGTCCCGGTGGTCGACCATCCGCCGCATCCAGCGCCGGGCGGGTTCCTCAACGAATCTGAACAGCGCCGCCGAGGTCACCAGCGCGATCGCGATGAGCCCGATGACAACGATTTTCATCCCCCACATCGGCAGCGCGAGCCTGTGTTCCTGCGCGATCCAGTTCCAGATGGTGTGCACCGGCTCGTGAATCATGTAGAGGCTGAACGAGATCTGACCGCCGTAGATGAATGGCCTGGTGGACAGCAGCGCCGGCAGACTGCCCGCACCGATGGCCAGCGCCACCACCAGTGGCATGAACAACACCGCGAGGATGCCGCCGGAGTCGACCATCCCCGCGATCGGGTGGGCGTCGTAGTAATACAGCCCCCCGACGATGACGGCAAGGATCAGCAGCGAGGCGTAACCGGCCACCCGGGTGCCCCGCTCGGAAACCTGCAGCCGCCGCACTGCCGCACACGCCAGCGCACCCGCGGCGAACTGCGTGAGGATCCGCGGCACCCAACTCCAGGGTGTGTAGAGCACCCCGTTGGCCAGGAGTAGCAGCGTCGGGGGCAGGGCCGCGGCGGCGGCGAGCATCAGCAGGGTGCGGGCCCGCGATACCCGGGCGATCCGGAAGACAAGAAGTATCAACGGTGCGAAAAGCAGGTACGCCAGCCATTCCGCGCTGATCGACCAGGCCGGTCCGTCCCAGCTGGTGTCGTCGAAGAACGGCGCGTACCAGAGTTGGACCATGAAGAGCTGGCGCAGGTAGCTGATCGCCGTGAACTTGTCGACGTCGGGGGACGGTGTGGTGCCGACGTGCAATGTGACGATGATCCACAGCGCGGCGATGTGCATGGTCACCAGATAGATCGGGAAAACGCGGGACAGGCGCAGCCACAGGAAGTGCAGCGTGGCGCGCAGTGAGAACGCCTGCCCCATCCGGTCGATGTAGTTCCACGTCAGAACGAACCCACTGAGGATGAAGAACAGGTCGACGCCCTGTGCGCCGGCGTTCAACAGCGGCGCCAGATCATCCTTCAGTCGCGGCGAGGCCTCCCACAGCAGCGGCCGGAAGTGGAACAGCACCACCCACAGCGCCGCCACGATGCGAAGCCCGGTCAGCGCCTTGATCTCCCCGGTTCGCACACCTGACGGTAACAGCGGGCAGGTGCGCGAGCCGGGATTGGCGGGCGGCTACAGAACGTCGAGGATGTCGTTCTTGAGGGCTTCGGCCTGGGTGCCGAACACCGCCTGCACGCTGCTGCCCACCTCGATCACACCGGCGGCGCCGAGGGCTTTGAGCCGGTCGTGATTGACCTTGGAGGTGTCGGCGACATCCATCCGCAAGCGGGTGATGCAGGCATCCACGTTGACCAGGTTCTCCCGGCCGCCGAAGGCCGCGATCAGTTGCTCGGCCTTGGTATCGGCTCGCGCCGGGGCGGTGGCGACCCCAGCCCCGGTGGGGATGGCCGTCGGGGCGTTGGGGCCCTCACTGAGGTTGGCCGTCTCCTCCTCGTCGAATTCGGATTCGATCTCGCGGCCCGGTGTGCGCATATTCCACCTGGTGATCACGAACCGGAACAGCACGTAGTAGAGGACGAAGAACACCAGGCCCATCGCGATGAGCAACGGGACGTTCTTGGCGGCCGGAGCATTGCCCCACAGCAACAGGTCGATGAGCCCGGCGGAGAACGAGTACCCGAGGTGGATGTCGAGCACGTAGGCGATTGCCAGCGAGAGCCCGGTCAGGATCGCGTGCACGATATAGAGCGGGAACGCCACGAACATGAAGGAGAACTCCAGCGGTTCGGTGACACCGGTGAGGAATGCCGTCAGCGCGGCCGCCGACAGGATGCCGAAGGCGACCTTCTTCTGCCGGGCGTTGGCCACGTGGATCATCGCCAGGGCAGCGGCGGGAAGGCCGAACATCAGGATCGGATAGAAGCCGGCCGTGAGCCGCCCGGCCGTGAGATCGCCGGCGGCGAACCGGCTCAGCTCGCCCGTGACCGTGGCGCCGCCACTTGGAGGGGTGAAGCTGCCGTAGATGAAGTACACGTAGGAGTTCAGAATGTGATGCAGCCCAAGGGGAATCAGCATCCGGTTGGCGAAACCGAAGATGAAGGCACCCAGCGCGCCGGCGCCGCCGATGAACTTACCCAGACCAGTCAGTCCGGCATCGAAGATCGGATAGAAGTAGCTCATCGCGAAGGCCACCACCAGGATCGTCATCGAGACCGCAATCGGCACGAATCGCCTGCCGCCGAAGAAGCCGAGATACGACGGCAACTGGATGGTGTGGTACCGGTCGAACAGCACCGCGGTGATCAAACCGACCACGATGCCGCCCAGCACGCTGTAGTTGATCTGGGCCTGACCGCCGGAAGTGTCCACCTGTCCGGCAAGCACGAATGGCGACATCGTCTTGAAGACCGCCTGCATCACCAGATAGCCGACCACCGCCGAAAGCGCGGTGGACCCGTCGGCCTTGCGAGCGAAACCGATCGCCACACCGACGGCGAACAGCAGAGCGAGGTTTTCGAACAGCGCGCCACCGGCAGCGCTCATGGCCTGGAAGAACGGACCGATCACCGGTGCCTTGATCTTGCCGAGCAGGTCGTCCTGGCCCAGCCGCAGCAGGATGCCGGCTGCCGGCAGCACGGCGATCGGCAGCATGAGGCTCTTGCCGAGGCGCTGCAGCTGTGCGAACCCAGGAATCTTCAGACCGGATTTCGATTGCGCGCCTGTGGCTTTGCTCATGGAGCGGAAGCTTAGACCACAATCCATCCACGTCGAGGGTGGTTTTTGCCGCAATGATGCGACGATCTCTCTATCCTTTGGACAGCCGAACTAAGGAGCCCCTTTGAGCACCACAACCGTCCTTGCCCCCGTCGAGGGGCGGGCCGTCGCCCTCGCCGACGTTCCCGATCCGGTCTTCTCCGGAGGAATGGTGGGTTACGGGGCTGCCATCGACCCGCCACAGCAGGTGGTCGACGCGGTGGCCCCGGTCAGCGGCAAGATCCTCAAGCTCCTCCCGCACGCCTACGTGATCATGACCACCGACAACGTCGGTGTGCTGGTGCATCTGGGTCTGGACACCGTGCAGCTCAATGGCGCGGGCTTCACCACCCACGTCGCCCAGGGCGATACCGTGACCGCCGGCCAGCCGATCATCACCTATGACGTGCCCGCGATCATCGCGGCGGGAATGAGCCCCATCGTTCCGGTGGTCGTCATGGACGAGCGTGATCCGGCCAATGTCACGGTCAGTGAAGCGGTGACCGCCGGGGCAGGAATAGCCACCGGCGCAACTCTTTTCACCGCTGATAAGTAGGAACAGATGGAAGTCGTCATCCTCAATGACCCGGCTGAGATCGGCCGGGTGGCGGCCGACACCATCGAATCACTGTTGACCCGCAAGCCGGATGCTGTGCTGGGGTTGGCCACCGGATCCTCGCCACTGGCCATCTACGACGAACTGGCGGCGCGCTGCGCCCAGGGACAGGTGTCGTTCAAGAACGCGCGCGGATTCACCCTCGATGAGTACGTCGGGTTGCCACCTGAGCACCCCGAGAGCTACCGCAACGTCATCGACTCGGTGTTCGTCTCGCGGGTGGACTTCGCACCCGGGGCGGTGGCCGGCCCGGACGGTCAGGCAACCGACATCCCGGCCGCCTGCGCTGCCTACGAGCAGGCCATTCATTCGGCCGGCGGTATCGACCTTCAGATCCTCGGGATCGGCACCGACGGTCATATCGGCTTCAACGAACCCGGCTCGTCGCTGGCGTCGCGCACAAGGATCAAGACGCTGACCCGCCAGACCCGAATGGACAACGCGCGGTTCTTCGACGACAACATCGACGCCGTCCCCACCCACTGCCTCACCCAGGGGCTCGGCACGATCATGGCCGCCCGGCATCTGTTGCTGGTGGCCACCGGGCACAACAAGGCCGAGGCCATCCATCACCTGGCGGAGGGACCGGTCAGCGCGATGTGGCCCGCCACGATCATGCAGCATCACCCGCACGCCACCGTCCTGATCGACGATGCCGCAGCGCGGCGGCTGCAACTCGCCGACTACTACCGCGAGACCTACCGCTGCAAACCGGATTGGCAGGGCATCTGAGGTGCTGCTGACCGCCGGAACCATCGCTACCGGCTCAGAGTTGTTGCGGCCCGGATGGATTGAGGTTTCCGGCGCGACGATCACCGCAATCGGGGCTGGAGTCCCGAGCCGCCGTGCCGACCGGGATCTGGGCGCGGTGACAGTGGTGCCCGGATTCGTCGACACCCACGTCCACGGCGGCGGCGGCGGAAGCTTCTCCGGTGGATCGAGGGGTACGGCAACGACGGTCGCTCTGCACCGCAGGCACGGAACCACCACGATGGTGGCCTCGCTGGTGACCGAGAGCCCCGACGATCTGCTCCGGCAGGTGACCGAACTGGCGGGCGAAGTCCGAGACGGGGTGATCGCCGGAATCCACCTGGAAGGTCCCTGGCTGGCCGTTCAGCGCTGCGGTGCGCATGACCCCGTGTTGCTGCGGGATCCCGACCCCGCTGAACTGCGGCAGGTTCTGGATGCCGGCGACGGCACTATCAAGATGGTGACACTGGCTCCGGAGCGCGCCGGCGCGATAGCGGCGATCGCGACTCTGGTGGACGCCAATGTGGTTGCGGCCGTTGGTCATACCGAGGCCACCTACGCCCAGGCCCGGGCCGCGATCGCGGCCGGAGCGACGGTGGGCACACATCTGTTCAACGCGATGCGCCCGATTCACCACCGCGAACCCGGTCCGGTGATCGCCCTACTCGAGGATCCTCGGGTGACCGTCGAGGTGATCGCCGACGGTGTGCATATCGACCCGGCGCTGTACCGCCACATCACCGGCAGCGTTGGTGAAGACCGAGTCGCACTGGTCACCGATGCGATGGCTGCAGCGGGGATGTCCGACGGCGCCTACCGGATCGGCCCCCTTGCGGTCGATGTCACCGACGGGGTGGCGCACCTGTCCGGTACCGAGACCATCGCCGGCAGCACCGCCACGATGGACCGGCTGTTCAGGTTCGCAGTGAGTCGCAGTGAACTACCGCGCGATGAGGCCATGATGCTGGCGGTGCACCAGTCGTCGGTCAATCCGGCACGCGCACTGGGGCTCCCGAGCCCACTGCTGGTATCTGGTAACAATGCCGATCTCGTGGTTCTCGACGAAGATCTCGCGGTGGCGGCGGTGCTATACCGCGGCGCGTGGGTCTGAGGAATCTCGGGCGCCTAACGATTGCGTTGTAGCTCGGCAACATCACTGGCAGGGCGGGGTCCAGATGTGTTCTCGTGGAACAAATGAAACCCACAACCCGGAATTTCGCCCTGGCCGTCGGAGCGGCGGCCGCGTCAGCGATCGTCGCCATCGGTGTGCCCTTGGCGATCGCCGCGCCCACCGCTGCGCCCCCTTCCGACGGCCAGGGCTACATCGACTCCACTGCCAGGTGCACCCTGCCGGATAAGGCAGTGCTGTTCGGCACCACCGACACCTCGCGGGTCGCGATCTGCAAGACCCCGGCCGGCGCCTACGAATATCGCGGCGTTCGGGTCAGCGACGGCGCCAAGCTGGTGGCTGCCGCGACACAATCCGGCGCCGACACCTACGTCGTCACGAACGATGGCGCGACCTACACGGTCACCGCGAATGCGCTCAGCGTCACTATCGGTGGTAAAACCGTGCGCACCGAATCCTGGGTCGACTTCCACGGCGCCCCGGCGCCGGCGAGCGCGTCGGGAAAGACGAGCTCGGTGCCGAGCACCTCGGCGTCGCCGACCGCCACCTCAACGGCTACGCCGTCGACGTCGGGAACCGCCGCACCGTCGACACCGGGCCTCGCCACACCGTCGGCAACCGCGAGCAGCGCACCGCAGACCGCCGCGCCCAGCACGGGCGTACCGCTGCCGCCGCCGCTGCCCGCTGAGGCCGGGGGCAGCACCTCCTCGGGCCGCTGAGTGGCCGATCACAGCATCGTCCTGCTTGACGGCGCCACCGCCGCCACCCTGGCTCAGGTGCTACCGCTGCTGTTACTGACGCTGGCCGTGGAGGCCCGGCGAAATCAGTTGCACCGCCAGATCACCCGGGTGAGACTGGCTGTCTTCTTCACCGGCTTCGGCCTGATCGAGACGATCTTGGTGCTCTCGATCGACGGGAGCCTCTACCCATTCCAGTGGTTCGACGCCTTCTCGGCGCTGATCATCTTCTTCCTACTGGGTATGGTCTTCCGGCTGTCGCTGATGGACGCGCCGGAGGATCAGACCTAGCTTCGCGGCCCTCCCGCGGGAGGGCTCGAACGGTCCTGACTAGGCGCTGAGGTTGATGCCGAAAACACCTGCGATCGCCTGTGCCCACGACAGCGCGACCACCAGGCTGGCCGTCGTGACCAGACCCACGTTGGCGGCGATGGGCAACCCGATGGCGTTCACCAGACCGCCGATCAGATCACCGGCGATCATCTGCTTCACGCCCCCGAGGAAAAGGCTGACGCTATAACCGGGCAGCGAAGTCAGGAACGCATTGGCGACGTCGGCGGTCGGAAGCAGCCCCGAGTAGTAGCTGGCGGTGCTGTAGGAGATCGCGTTGGCGACACCGGTGACGAAGTTCTGGATGCCGGTCAGGACGCTGTCAGGAGCCGGCAATACGAAGGACGCCGGGTTCGGCAGTTGGATGCTGGACAGTGCCTGCTGAATGCCGGACAGTTCCCGAACGACAGATCCGGTTGGTCCGAAGTCATTGATGAAGTCGGTGATCCCCTGGCCGATCCCGTTGAACACCCTGATCGCAACCTCGAGCGGATCGACCTGGGGGAACAATCCGAACGGCACCAGGACGTTCGCGGGCGGCTGGCCACCGGATGGGTAGCCGTGGGCCGCGTCGCCGTAGCCGAGGTCCACGATCGCCTTGAGCACCGGCTGGACCAGATCGGCGATCGGGTTGCCGATCAGCGGGATCGCCCGCACCGGCGCCAGCAGTGGCAGGTCCTCGGTCGGCATGAAGAAGTAGTTCTGTTCCGTCGAGGTCGGCGAAACCGGTAGCGGGATCGCGTCCAGAACCTGCTGAAGGGTCGTGCAGTACGTCCTGCAGTTGGGGCCCGGGGCGTACTTGGTGTGGACGAGGGCCAGCCCGAGACCGGCGTTGATGTCGGCCAGCAGGTTCAGCGGGTAGCGCGGGAAGTCGGCGAAGCCGTCGTACTCCAGGGTGTAGTTGGTGGTGGCATAGGCGTCCGCGGGGGTGGCCTCGTAGAACGGGATGCCGAGGCTGGGCAGAAACAGCGCCGGCGCGTACGGGGTCGCGGTGAATCGGGAGAGGAAGCCGCCATTGGGATTCAGCTCGTTGCCGACGAGAACGAAGTCGACGGTGTCGATGATATTGGTCGGGACGTTGTAGGTGACGCCGCCGGTCGTGTACCCGCTTTGCAGCAGCCCGGAGATGATGGCGCTCTGGGAGTAGCCGAACACCGTTGTCGGAGTTCCGTCATGTAGCGGTGTGAGCGTCTTGTACAGAATCTGGATGCCCTGGTCCACCGAGGTGTTCAGCGGCAGGCTCTTCACCCCGGTGATCGGATAAAGGCCCTCGGGGGTGAAGATGACCTGCGGTTGCGGGTCCTCGTAGGGCGGCTGCGGTGGGGCACCGCTGGACTGGCGCACGTAGTAGTTCATCACCTTGGCTACGTACTGGTCGGACGGGATCGGCACACCGCTGGGCCCCATGATCACGGGCTGGGTCAGTGCGGCCGCAGCCGGTCGAGCCACCGCCGTTTGGGCCACCGCCGTTTGGGCCACCGCCGTTCGGGCCACCGCAGCACCGCGACCCGACGCTGCCGCGGGCCGCCGGGTCACCTGCGCGGCCGCCGGCCTGGGGGTCCGGGCACGAACCGGTGCGGAGTGCGAAGATCGCCCATCGGCCGGCCCCGCCGACACCGGCGCGGACGGCGAGGAACTGTCCGCCCACGCATCCGCGTCCACGGCACCGAACACCGCGGCCCCGATGCCGAGAGCGACGGCCAGTCCCCCGACCCGTCCGACATACCGACATGCACTCACAGCGGACCTCCCTAGCAAACTGCGATGAAACTGAGCCGACAGTAGCCGACGCGCTGGCCCAGCGGAACAGCGGAACTCAGGACAGGTCTGCGACGGCCTCAAACAGGTCCCGCAGACCGTGCAGCGAATGGGCGGGCAGGAAGACATCGCAGTAGGGAAGCGCGGTGGCCATGGAGCCGGCCAACGGCTGAAACCCAGGTGCGCCGGCCCGCGGGTTTAGCCAGACCAGGTGTGCGGCGCGGCGCTTCAGTCGCGCCAGCGCATGGCCGAGCAACTCCGGCGGATCGCTGTCCCAGCCGTCGGAGGCGATGACCACCACCGCTCCGCGCAAGGATCTGCCGTGCGGCGGCGCCAGCAGTTCAGTGACCGCCCGGCCCAGGTGGGTGCCGCCGTACCGGTCGACCACCTTCTCATTGGCCCGGGTCAGGGCGACCTCCGGTGAGCGGTGTGCCAGCACCGGAGTCAGCCGGGTCAGCGTGGTGGAAAAGACGAAGACCTCCGGGCGAAAGCCTGCCCGGCGCAGCGCGGCCGCACGCATCAGATGCAGGTACACCGCCGCATACGGCTGCATGGAACGGCTGATATCGCAAACCAGCACGACCCGGCGGCGCCTGCGGCGCCGACGGGGACGGGCCAGATGCACGGGCTCCCACCCGGTGCTGCGTGAGGCACGGATGGTGGCGCGGAGGTCGATGCGCTTTCCGTTGCGATCCGGTGTCGCGCGCAAGGTGCGCCGCATCGGCCAACGGGCCAGACTCTGCTCCAGCCACATCCCGATCAATCGAAGATCTGCGTCGTCGAACTTCTCGAACGGTTCC
>NZ_JBPCSX010000053.1:0-23423 GCF_051006775.1 Mycobacterium sp. | reverse complement strand
GGCAACAAGGACATCATCACCCTCGACCACATGCGGGCGATGAAGGACAAGGCCATCCTCGGCAATATCGGCCACTTCGACAACGAGATCGACATGGCCCGCCTCGAGCGCGACCCGGCGATCCGGCGGATCAACATCAAGCCTCAGGTCGACGAATTCGTCTTCCCCGACGGCCATTCCATCATCGTGCTGAGCGAGGGCCGGCTGCTGAACCTCGGCAACGCCACCGGCCATCCGTCGTTCGTGATGAGCAACAGCTTCTCCAACCAGGTGATCGCCCAGATCGAGGTGTGGACCAAGAACGACGAGTACGACAACGAGGTCTACCGGCTGCCCAAGCATCTCGATGAGAAGGTCGCCAAGATTCACGTCGAGGCGCTCGGCGGCACGCTGACCAAGCTCACCAAGGATCAGGCCGAGTACATCGGCGTCGACGTCGAAGGTCCGTACAAGCCGGAGCACTACCGGTACTGAGTGTGGCGGCGATGGGCATGGCAGAACAGCTCCACAGCGGCGGCGGCGATCTGGAGACGATCGTCTTCGAGCGTCGCAGCATCCGCGGATACACCGATCAGCCGGTGCCCCGGGAGGTGCTCGAAGAGGTGATCAGGATCGCCCAGCGCGCTCCGTCGTCGATGAACACCCAGCCCTGGCATTTCCATGTGCTCACCGGAGAGCCGCTCGAGCGGGTCCGGAGGGGCAACACCGAGAAGATGATGGCGGGGTCGGCGGTCGATCGCGAGATCACGCTGAACCACGGGTACGAGGGTCCGCATCGGGATCGTCAGGTGGAGATCGCGGTTCAGCTTTTCGAGGCGATGGGTATCGCGCGGGACGACAAGGTCCGTCGCCAAGACTGGGTGATGCGCGGTTTCCGCCAGTTCGACGCTCCGGTCTCCATCGTCATCACGATCGACAAAGCGCTCGCCAATGACACCATCGCCCATTTCGACTGCGGCGCGGCGACCTACGGTCTGGTGCTGGCGGCATGGTCGAAAGGCCTCGGTACCGTCATCAACGGTCAGGGCATCATGCAGTCGTCGGTGGTGCGCGAGAACGCGAACATCCCCGACGATCAGGTGATCATGACGTGTGTGGCCATCGGCTATCCCGACGAGGAGTTCGTGGCCAACCATGTGCAGTCGCGTCGTTCGGGCGATGACACGGTGGCGTCATTCGTGGGATTCGACTAGCGGTTGCCCGGCGTGCTGATCGGCTCATGTTAATCGTCATCGAGGGTCTTGACGGCGCCGGGAAGCGCACGCTGACCCAGGGCCTGCAGCAGCAGTTCGCGGCGGCCGGCCGGTCGGTGGGCACGCTGGCCTTCCCGCGGTACGGCCAGTCCATCACCGCCGACCTGGCCGCCGAGGCCCTGCACGGCCGCCATGGCGACCTGGCCGGCTCGGTCTACGGGATGGCTGTGCTGTTCGCCCTCGATCGCGCCGGGGCCAGGGACCACATCGGCGCGCTGTGCGCTGAACACGACGTCGTCATCCTTGACCGCTATGTGGCCTCCAACGCCGCCTACAGCGCAGCCCGGCTGGGCCAGAACGCCGACGGCGAGATGGTGGATTGGGTCGGTGAGCTGGAGTTCGGGCGCCTCGGCCTGCCCGAACCCGACCATCAGATCCTGCTCGCCGTCCCGGTAGCGCTGGCCGCGGAGCGCGCCCGGCAGCGGGAGAGCAGCGAGGCTGACCGGGCCCGGGACGCCTACGAACGCGATGACGGGCTGCAGCGGCGAACCGGGGAGGTCTACGCCGGGCTGGCGGCCGCGAGCTGGCACGGCCGGTGGTCGGTGGTCGGCCCAGATGTCGACCCGGCCGAACTGGCGGCCGGCATCTCGGCCTAGACGCGAGACTCGCCAGCGTGTTCTAGCAGGGGATTGTCGCGATTCGGTGACACGATAGTCGCCATGAGGCAAAGGATTCTGGTCGTCGACGACGACCCCTCGCTGTCCGAGATGCTCACCATCGTCTTGCGCAACGAGGGATTCGACACCGCGGTTGTCGCCGACGGCTCGCAGGCACTGACGGCAGTGCGCGAACTGCGCCCTGACCTGGTGCTGCTCGATCTCATGCTCCCCGGCATGAACGGTATCGACGTGTGCCGGGTGTTGCGGGCGGACTCCGGCGTGCCGATCGTCATGCTGACCGCCAAGACCGACACCGTCGACGTGGTGCTGGGGCTCGAGTCGGGCGCCGACGACTACGTGATGAAGCCGTTCAAGCCCAAGGAACTCGTCGCGCGGGTTCGGGCCCGGCTGCGGCGCAACGAGGACGAGCCCGCCGAGATGCTCTCGATCGCCGATATCGAGATCGACGTGCCGGCCCACAAGGTCACCCGCGAGGGCGAGCAGATCTCGCTGACCCCGCTGGAGTTCGACCTGCTGGTGGCGTTGGCGCGCAAAACGCGCCAGGTGTTTACTCGAGAGGTGCTGCTCGAACAGGTGTGGGGATACCGGCACCCGGCGGACACCCGTTTGGTGAATGTCCATGTCCAGCGGTTGCGGGCCAAGGTCGAGAAAGACCCGGAGAACCCGCAGGTGGTCCTGACCGTTCGAGGAGTGGGATACAAGGCCGGACCGCCGTGACGCGACGACGCCGAGCCTCGGCGCGGAGGAGGAGCGGCACAGTGGATTTCGTGAGGCCGCGGGCGTCGTGAAAGCCCGCGTCCGCGGTCCGTGGGGGCGCTCGGGGCCCCTGCTGCGGGGCACGAGCGCGGTCAGCCGGGCTCTGGCGCACATGTGGCGGCGTTCGCTGCAGCTGCGTGTTGTGGTGCTCACCCTGGGCTTGTCGGCAGTGGTCATCCTGGTGCTCGGCTTCGTGCTGACCAGTCAGATCACCAACCGGGTTCTCGAGGTCAAAGTTCGTGCCGCCACCGAGGAGATCAACCGGGCCCGCGGCACGGTCAGCGGGATCGTCAGCGGTGAAGAGTCCCGCTCACTGGACTCCAGCCTGCAGCTGGCGCGCAACACGTTGATCTCCAAGACCGGCCAGACCTCGGGAACCTCCGGGCTGGCCGGCACCTTCGACGCGGTGCTGGTGGTACCCGGCGACGGACCCCGCGAGGCAACCTCGGCCGGTCCGGTGGATCAGATCCCGCGCACGCTGCGCGACTTCGTCAAGGCCGGTCAGGTCAGCTACCAGTACGAGGGGGTGCGGACCGAGACGTTCTCCGGCCCCGCACTGCTGATCGGAACCCCTGCGCCGTCGCGGGTGACCAATCTTGAGCTCTACCTGATCTTCCCGCTCACCAACGAGGAGAACACCATCACCCTGGTGCGGGGCACGATGGCCACCGGCGGCCTGGTGCTGCTGGTTCTGCTCGCCGGTATCGCGCTGCTGGTCTCGCGTCAGGTGGTGCTGCCGGTGCGATCCGCCTCGCGGATCGCCGAACGGTTCGCCGAAGGCCATCTCTCCGAGCGAATGCCGGTGCGCGGCGAGGACGATATGGCCCGGCTTGCGGTGTCGTTCAACGATATGGCCGAGAGCCTGCAGCGTCAGATCAACAACCTCGAGGAGTTCGGCAACCTGCAACGCCGATTCACCTCCGATGTCAGCCACGAACTGCGCACGCCGCTGACCACCGTCCGGATGGCGGCGGATCTGATCTACGACCACGGCGAGGACCTCGACCCCGCGCTGCGCCGCTCCACCGAGCTTCTGGTCAGCGAGCTGGACCGGTTCGAGGGTTTGCTCAACGACCTGCTGGAGATATCCCGGCACGACGCCGGTGTGGCCGAATTGTCCGTGGAGGCAACCGATCTGCGCCTGACCGTGAATAACGCGCTGACCAAGGTCGGCCACCTGGCCGACGAGGCCGGGATCGAATTGCTCGTCGAAGAACCCGACCACGAGGTCATCGCCGAAGTCGATCCGCGCCGCGTCGAGCGCATCCTGCGCAACCTGATCGCAAACGCCATCGACCATGCCGAGCACAAGCCGGTGCGGATCAAGATGGCCGACGACGAGGACACCGTCGCGGTCACCGTCCGCGATTACGGCGTCGGTCTGCGACCCGGAGAGGAGAAACTGGTGTTCAGCCGGTTCTGGCGGTCTGACCCCTCCCGGGTCCGGCGCTCCGGCGGCACCGGTCTGGGCCTGGCGATCAGCATCGAGGACGCCCGCCTGCACCAGGGCAGGTTGGAGGCCTGGGGTGAACCCGGCAAGGGAGCGTGCTTCCGGTTGACGCTGCCGCTGATCCGCGGGCACAAGGTGACCACCAGCCCATTGCCGCTCAAGCCCGTCGCCGGTGACTTCCGCCGCGAGCCGACGGGGGAGCGCGTGTGAATCCACGGCTGCTGGCCGTTCTGCTGGCCTGTCTGCTCGCGGTGGCGACAGGGTGTGCCGGCGTGCCGGATTCGTCTGCGCCGCAAGCGATCGGGACGGTGGATCTTCCCGCCCCCAAGCGGCTGCCCGTTCCGAACCCGGGGATGGATCCCGATCAATTGCTGCGGGAGTTCCTCAAGGCGACGGCCGACCCCGCCAACCGCCACCTGGCGGCGCGGCAGTTCCTGACCGAGTCGGCCTCCAAAGACTGGGACGATCAGGGCAGCGCACTGCTCATCGACAAGGTGGTGTTCACCGAAACCCGAACGCTGGAGAAGGTTTCGGTGACCATGCAGGCCGACATCCTCGGCTCGCTGTCCGATATCGGTGTGTTCGAGACCGGTGAGGGCTCACTGCCCGATCCGGGGCCCATCGAACTGGTGCAGACGGCCGAGGGCTGGCGGATCAATCGGCTACCCAACGGGGTGTTCCTGGACTGGCAGCAGTTCCAGGCGGCCTACAAGCGCAACACGCTGTACTTCGTCGATCCGACCGGTGCCACGGTCGTGCCCGACCCCCGCTACGTCGCGGTGTCCGAACCTGACCTGCTGGCAACAGAACTCGTCAACAAGCTCACCGCCGGACCGCGTCCGGAGCTGGCGAAGGCGGTCCGCAACCTACTCGCTCCGCCGCTGAAGCTGCGTGGTCCGGTGACCCGCGCCGACGGTGGAAAAAGCGGTGTGGGCCGCGGCTACGGCGGCGCCCGCATCGACCTTGAGGGTCTGGACACCACCGATCCGCAGAGCCGGCAACTGCTTGCCGCGCAGCTGATCTGGACGCTGGCCCGCGCGGATATCAAGGGCCCGTACATGATCAACGCCGACGGCGCCCCGCTCGACGATCGGTTCATCGACGGCTGGAAGGCCACCGATGTCGCCGCCACCGACCCCGGGGCCGCAGACGGCGCCACCGCCGGCGTGCACGCGTTGACCGGCGGCGCGCTGGTCGCACTCGACGGGCAGGGCTTCGCCAAGGTTCCGGGAACTTTCGGAGCGATGGCCGATCAGGTGGCGGCCGCCTTCTCCCGCAAGGGTGTCGATGTCGCCTCGGTCGTGCGACCACCCGACCCTGACGCCGGAGCCTCGCTGTGGATCGGGCCCAACGGCGGGCAGGCCGCCCGTGCCACCGATGCCCGCAGCCTGACTCGGCCGTCCTGGGCGCTGGACAATGCGGTCTGGGTTGTCGTCGACGGCAACAGCGTGGTCCGGGTGATCCGCGAGGAGGCTTCCGGTGAGCCCGCCCGCATTCCGGTCGATTCGGCCGCGGTCACCTCGCGGTTCCCCGGCACGATCACCGAACTGCAACTGTCCCGGGACAGCACCCGGGTGGCCATGGTGATCGACGGCCAGGTGGTGCTGGCCGGGGTGGAGCAGACCCCGGGCGGGGAGTTCGCCCTGACCTACCCGCGCCGGATCGGGTTCGGGCTGGGCAACTCGGTGGTGTCACTGTCCTGGCGTACCGGTGACGACATGGTCGTCACCCGCAGCGACGCAGTCCACCCGGTGTCCTACGTCAACCTCGACGGGGTCAACTCCGACGGGCCGGGCGGCAATCTGGTGATGCCGGTCTCGGCGGTGGTCGCCAACCCGTCGGCGGTGTACGTGGCAGACGCCCGTGGGGTGCTGCAACTGCTGGCCACCAGCGGTGAGAACGAGCAGGTGTGGTCGGAGGTGCGGCCGTTCATGGTGCCGGGCACCGTGCCGGTGCTGCCGGGTTAGTCGGGCGGCTACTCCACCAGTCGGCGGCGCATCGCCTCGGCCACCGCGGCGGCACGATCGGACACCCCGAGTTTGCCGTAGAGGTTCTGCACATGTGTGCGCACGGTCGTCGGCGAAAGATGAAGCTGCGCAGCGATATCGGGGACCGACATCCCGTCGGCGATCAGCTTGATGATCTCCCCTTCGCGCGGAGACAGCAGGGTCGCTTCGCCACGGGACCGGTGCCGGACCTCATTAGCCAGACCGCTGGCGATATGGGTCGGCACATATCCCTCGCCCCGGGAGCATTTGACCACCGCGGCCACGATTTCGTCGCGGTCGGACTCCTTGGTCAGGTAACCCGCTGCACCGGCGGCGAGGGCCTCGTACACGGTGGCCGGGTCTTCGGTCGCGCTCAGTAGCAACACTTTGGTCGGCAGATCGTCGCGCACCACGGCCGTAACCACGGCAAGACCGTCGAGTTCGGGCATCCGGTAGTCCAGTAACGCCACCGCCGGCCGGTGCTCCCGAATCGCCTCCAGTGCCGTTCGCCCGTCGGCGGCCTCGGCCAGGACCGATATCCGGCCGCTCTCCTTCATGGCCCGCACCACGCCGTCGCGGTACATCGGGTGGTCATCACCGACGACCACGGTGACCATCTCGGACTGTCCTGACACGGCGGCAATCGTCGCACAGGGCAGCGGTGTGCCGTGGCGTATAAACAAGCTCGTGGCGCAAATGGAGCTAGACGAGATCCGTCGATCGCGAGAGTTGGTCGCGTTGCGGATCGTCGCTGCGGCCAGACTGGGCGTCGCGACGGTGATGATCGCCGCAACCTATGTCGGACAGAAACCCAAATGGCCCCAGTTCAACCCGGTGCCGTGGTTCTACCTGGCGGCCGCAATCGTCGCGGCGGTCGTGTTGTTCAGCGGCCTGCAACGTCGTGTGGCGATCTCGCGGCTGCAGCTGGTTCTCGTGATCCTCGACGTCGTCGCGATCTTCACGTTCAAGGTGGCGGCCGCGGACGGCGCCTACACCCCGCTGCTCATGCTGACGCTGCTCCCGATCATGGTGGTGCTCGACGTGTCCTGGCGTCGCGCCGCCGTCGCTCTGGTCGTGATCGCCGGCACCTTCGCCGTCGAGGTCTTCACCGACCATGTGATGCTGGCGCAGGCGGGGTTCGGCCGCGCTGTGATGGTGACTGTGGTTTTCGGATTCCTCTGCTGTACAGCATTTCTCGCGGTCTGGGCGCAGTCCCGCCAGCTTGATGACATCACCGATTTGAGCGCATCCCGACAGGCCCTACTGGTCGACTCGATGACCGCATCCGATGATCAGCAGCGACGGATATCGGAGTACATCCACGACGGCCCACTGCAGTCGGTGCTGATGGCCCGGCAGGACATCACCTCCGTATTGAAGAAGCAGCCGAATGAGGCGCTCGAGCGCGCATTGACCGGGCTGCGCGACGCGACCGAGCAGATGCGGGAGGCGACGTTCGAACTGCATCCGGCCGTGCTGGGCGGCGCCGGTCTGGCGCGGGCGTTACAGCAGCTGGCGGAGGCGAACTCGGCGCGTTCGGGGATCGATATCACCACCGATATCGACTACCCGGTGACTGGAACCAACGACCCGATTCTCTTCGCGGCGGCCCGCGACCTGATTTCCAACGTTGTGCGGCACTCGCGCGCCACCACGGGGTCGGTCACCCTGCGGGCCGCCGGCGGCGTCTGCCGCCTGGACGTCGTCGACGACGGGGTCGGAATGTCCGACCAGGAGGCTCTGCGGAGGCTCCGGCAGGGGCATATCGGCATCGCCTCACAGCGGGCCCGGATCGAGGCCGCCGGGGGAGCGTTGCGCGTCGTCCCGGTGCCCACCGGTACCCACATCGAGGTCACCGTACCGATGAAACCGCCCGCGACGGGATCGGTCGCGGGCGGCTCTTGATCAGTGGGGCGACGGTGATGCTGTCCATTCCGAGGATCGCCGATGCGCTCCGTCTCAGCGGACCCTCTGCTTCGCTGTCTGCCTGTCGTACATGTTCACCTCCGGTTGTGTCGTGGGATTCCTCGAGTCGATCAGTGCGCCATCAGAACCAGATCATCGTGCTGCCTTTCCCGTGTGCTGTTGATACTTCGACTATCGCGGTTCCGAGACCGCCCGGGCATCCCGCGAACCAATGGAAACGTTGATGATTGGGCCTCCTCCGATCGAAGGAGCCGTCGGGTCTGTCGGACCCGGATTGTCAGACCGGGGGCCGAGACTGGACGGGTGCTCGCCTCGGCAATCCTCGACGTCGTCCTGCCGCTGGAATGCGGCGGATGCGGTGCGCCGGCGGTCCGCTGGTGCCCGGCCTGCGCCGCTGCGCTGCAGGTCAGCAAGGATTCCCCGCATCTGGTGACACCACGGATCGACCCGGGGGTGCCGGTGTTCGCACTGGGCCGCTACGCGGGCGCCCGCCGGCAGGCCATCGTGGCGGTCAAGGAACGGGGCCGCCGTGATCTGGCCGCCCCGCTGTCCCGCGCCCTGGCACTGGGTATCCACCGGCTGCTGGGCTGGGGTGTGCTGGCTCCCCCGGTGACGGTGGTGCCGGCCCCGACCCGCCGGGTGGCCGCCCGGCGCCGCGGTGGCGACCCGATCACCCGGATCGCCGCGGCGGCAGGGGCAGCCCACCCCGACCTCAGGGTCGCGCCGGTGTTGCGCACCGCAGCCCTGGTACGCGATTCGGTGGGCCTCACCAGCGCCGCCCGCGAACGCAATATCGCCGGGCGGGTCCGGCTGACCGGGGCTGTCGGCCCAGGGGAGGTGCTGCTTGTCGACGATATCGTGACCACCGGGGCCACCGCCCGGGAGGCGGTGCGTGTGCTGGCCGCCGCCGGGGTCCAGGTGGCCGCGGTGCTCGCATTGGCACACGCGTGATCCAAAAGGTGGCCGGTTGCCGCGCGTGGTACTACCGTCGGTGGCAACGAACTACGCGGCGAGGAGGTGAGCGCTTAGACCGAGCGCGCCGGCGGGCTGACGTTCGCCCCGAGGCCGGCGCGATTATCGACGACAGGCCGTGCACGCAGTTCGCGTGCAACCGTAGAGAAACGAGTTGCCAAGTATGTCAACCAATTCCGTGAACTCCGCCCCCTTGACTGATACCGACCTAAACTCCGCAGCCGACCAGAACTCCGAAGCCGCCCCCGACGCCGACATTCAGGTGACGGGCCGCAACGTCGAGATCCCCGACCACTACCGGGTCTACGTCGCACAGAAACTCGCCCGGGCCGAACGGATCGACCACTCCATCCATCGGTTCGACGTCGAACTCGCCCACGAGAACAACCGGCGCCAGCGGAAGAACGCCCAGCACGTCGAGATCACCGCGCATATCGGGCGCGGACCGGTGGTCCGCGGCGAGGGCCGCGCCGACAGCTTCTACGGCGCTTTCGAGGCAGCCGTGCACAAACTGGAGAGCCGGCTGCGCCGCACCAAGGACCGGCAGAAGGTGCACTACGGCGACAAGACCCCGGTGTCGGTCCGGCGTGAGCCCGTCGCGCCGGTGGATCTCGCCGATGCCTTCAAGCCCGTTGCGCCGTCACCGGACGGCCAGGTCGCGGCGTCCCCGCAGGTCGAGGAGCACGAGCCCGGTCACGTCGTGCGGGTCAAGGAGCACCCGGCCAAGCCGATGACCGTCGATGACGCCCTCTACGAGATGGAACTGGTCGGCCACGACTTCTTCCTGTTCCACGACAAGGAGACCGACCGTCCCACCGTCGTCTACCGGCGGCACGCCTATGACTACGGGTTGATCCGGCTCGCATAGGCGAAAGGGCTGATCAGGCTGGCCTGACCGGCGCAGATCCCCGCGTCGCCTAGGATGGAGGCCAATTCACGCCTCCGATCCACAAGGGACGAACACTGTGCTGTCTAAGTTGCTGCGCCTCGGTGAAGGTCGCATGGTCAAGCGCCTCAGGGGGGTGGCTGACTACGTCAACACCTTGTCTGACGATGTCGAGAAGCTGACCGACGCCGAACTGCGGGCCAAGACCGACGAGTTCAAGGAGCGCCTCGCCGACGGCGCCCGGCTCGACGACCTGATGCCGGAGGCCTTCGCAGTGGCCCGTGAGGCTGCCTGGCGGGTGCTCGGCCAGCGGCACTTCGACGTCCAGGTGATGGGCGGCGCCGCGCTGCACTTCGGCAACGTCGCCGAGATGAAGACCGGTGAGGGCAAGACCCTGACCTGTGTGCTGCCCGCCTATCTCAACGCACTGACCGGCAAGGGCGTGCACGTTGTCACCGTGAATGACTACCTGGCCAAACGCGATAGCGAGTGGATGGGCCGCGTGCACCGCTCCCTGGGCCTCGAGGTCGGCGTGATCCTGTCGGGGCTCAGCTCCGACGAGCGTCGGGCCGCCTACGGCGCCGACATCACCTACGGCACCAACAACGAGTTCGGGTTCGACTACCTGCGCGACAATATGGCGCACTCGCTCGACGAGCTGGTGCAACGCGACTACAACTACGCCATCGTCGACGAGGTCGACTCCATCCTCATCGACGAGGCCCGCACCCCGCTGATCATCTCGGGACCGTCCGACAGCGCCTCGCACTGGTAGTCCGAGTTCGCCCGCCTCGTGCCGATGATGGAGAAGGACCTCCACTACGAGGTGGACCTGCGCAAGCGCACCATCGGTGTGCACGAGGCCGGCGTGGCTTTCGTCGAGGATCAGCTGGGGATCGAGAATCTCTACGAGGCCGCGAACTCGCCCCTGGTCAGCTACCTGAACAACGCGGTCAAGGCCAAGGAGCTGTTCAACCTCGACAAGGACTACATCGTCCGCGACGGCGAGGTCATCATCATCGACGAGTTCACCGGTCGCGTGCTGGTGGGACGGCGCTACAACGAGGGTCTGCACCAGGCCATCGAGGCCAAGGAGAAGGTGGAGATCAAGGCCGAGAACCAGACTCTGGCCACCATCACCCTGCAGAACTACTTCCGGCTCTACGACAAGTTGGCGGGCATGACCGGCACGGCCGAGACCGAGGCCGCCGAACTCCACGAGATCTACAAGCTCGGCGTGGTGCCGATCCCGACCAACCGGCCCATGGTCCGCAAGGACGAGACCGACCTCATCTACAAAACCGAGGAAGCCAAGTTCATCGCGGTCACCGATGACATCGCCGAGCGCTATGAGAAGGGCCAGCCGGTTCTGATCGGCACCACCAGCGTCGAGCGCTCCGAGTATCTGTCGCGGATGCTGACCAAACGCCGCGTCCCGCACACCGTGCTCAATGCCAAGTTCCATGAGCAGGAAGCCGCCATTGTGGCCGAGGCCGGCCGCCGCGGCGCGGTCACCGTGGCCACCAACATGGCCGGCCGTGGCACCGACGTCGTGCTCGGCGGCAACGTCGACTTCATCGTCGATCAGCGGCTGCGCGAGCGCGGGCTGGATCCGGTGGAGACCCCGGAGGAGTACGAGGAGGCCTGGCACGAGGAGCTGCCCGCGGTCAAGGCCGAGGCGGCCGAGGAGGCCGGGGACGTCTGTGCCCTCGGCGGCCTGTACGTGCTGGGTACCGAGCGGCACGAGACCCGTCGTATCGACAACCAGCTGCGTGGCCGCTCCGGCCGCCAGGGCGACCCGGGTGAGTCCCGGTTCTACCTGTCGCTGGGGGACGAGTTGATGAAGCGGTTCAACGGCGCGGCGCTGGAGGGCCTGCTGACCCGGCTCAACCTGCCCGACGATGTGCCGATCGAGGCCAAGATGGTGACCCGCGCTATCAAGAGCGCCCAGGCCCAGGTCGAGCAACAGAACTTCGAGATCCGCAAGAACGTGCTCAAGTACGACGAGGTGATGAACAAGCAGCGCGTCGTCATCTACGAGGAGCGTCGCCGGATCCTCGAGGGTGAGGACCTTCAGGTTCAGTCGCATGACATGCTCGTCGACGTCGTCACCGCCTATGTCAACGGCGCCACCTCCGAGGGCTACGTCGAGGACTGGGATCTCGAGCAGTTGTGGGGCGCGCTCAAGACGCTCTACCCGGTGGGTATCGACTGGCACAGCCTCGTCCACACCGACGCCGTCGGCGAGGCCGGCGAGCTGACCCGCGAAGAGCTGCGCGAGATGCTGATCGAGGACGCCGAAAAAGCCTATGCCACACGCGAAGCCGAGATCGATGCGATCGCCGGCCCCGGTGCCATGCGCCAGCTCGAGCGCAATGTGCTGCTCAACGTTCTGGACCGCAAGTGGCGTGAGCACCTCTACGAGATGGATTACCTCAAGGAGGGCATCGGCCTGCGGGCCATGGCACAGCGCGACCCGCTGGTGGAGTACCAGCGCGAGGGCTACGACATGTTCATAGGGATGCTCGAGGGCCTCAAGGAGGAGTCCGTCGGCTTCCTGTTCAACGTTCAGGTCGAGGGCGCTCCGCAGGCGCCCGCGGTGGCACCGCAGGCCACCCCGGAGGGGTTGCGCACCAAAGGCATCGACGAGGGCGACGATCGGCCGCTGACCTACGTCGGCCCGTCCGAGGACGGCAAACCCGAGGTGCAGCAGCATGATGCCGCAGCCCCGCGTGCCTCGAAGGTCAGCCGTAAGGAGCGTCGGGAGACCGCCCGCCAGGACGGCAAAGAGCGAAAGCTGTTGCGCCGCCGGTAGATCAGCCCATATGAAGGGCCACCACCTGCCAGCGCTGTCCGGTCGGTGTACTGCGCGCTTCGATGCGGCACGCGATGGCGTGCACCCGCATCCCGCGGCTGTAGCTGGCTGCCACCTCCGCTGCGTGGTCGCCTACCGGCTGAGCCAGCACCCGGCGCAGTCGTGCCGGCCCGCCGGCGTACGGCCCGGTGCGTCCGGTGGCCGACAGCAGTGAGTCGACCAGTCCGGCTGCCAGCAGTGGACGAAGTTGGGCCATCGGACGACGCCGGTCGATCACCTCCAGCACCCGGCGAAGCGCGGCGTCGGCGAAGGTGGCTGCGGCGCGGGCCCGCGGATCCTCGACCTGGCGCAGCGGTGCTGCGGGTGCAGTGCGCTGAGGCCGCACCACCGGCACCGGGGGGAGCGCCGGCGGGCCGCCGAAGGCCGGCGGCTCGTAGTCGGCTATTCGGCTGACAAGGGGTATTACGTTGGCAGACACAGACACTCTCCAGCACGTCGGTCGATCAGAATCCGGGTCGCTGGAGAGTGGCAACCTAGGCTTGTCATGATGGCAGATTCGGCGGCGCCGCGTATTCGCCGGAAGGAGGACCCAGGATGGTGATCCGATTGTCGACCTCCGATGCCGCCTTCTATCACCAGGAGGACACCGCCACCCCGATGTATGTCGGGTCGCTGGCGATACTGCGCCGGCCGCGCGGTGGCCTGAGCTACGAGGCCCTGCTGGCGACAGTTGAGCAACGGCTCCCGCAGATCCCGCGGTATCGGCAGAAGGTGCGCCAGGTCAGCCTCGGGCTGGCCCGGCCGGTGTGGGTCGACGATCCGGATTTCGACATCACCTACCACGTTCGGCGCTCGGCGCTGCCGTCGCCGGGCAGCGACGCCCAGTTGCACGACCTGGTGTCCCGGCTGGCCGGCCGCCCGCTGGACCGCGGCCGTCCACTGTGGGAGATGTACCTGATCGAGGGTCTGGCCGGTAATCGGCTCGCCCTGTTCATCAAGTCGCACCAGGCTCTGATCAACGGGATGACGGCGGTGGAGATCGGGCATGTGATCGCCGATCGCAACCGCAGGCCCGCAGCTGCCGTCGAGGACATCTGGCTGCCGCGTGGTGAGCCCTCCGATGGTCAGCTGATGATCGATGCGGTGGGGGATTGGCTGGCCCGGCCCGGCCACGAGTTACGCGCGCTGCGCTCCACCGTCTCCGACGTGGTGACCAATACCGGGGAGCTGGCCCAGCTGGCCCGCCGGGCGTCTGAGACTGTGCGCAATCTGGCGCGCGGCAACGCCCCGAGCAGCCCGCTCAACACGAAGGTCTCCCGGCACCGCCGTTTCACCGTGGCCGTCGCGCCGCTGGCCGACTACCGCCTGGTGCACTCCCGCTACGACTGCGATGTCAACGACGTCGTGCTGGCGGTGATCGCCGGCGCGCTGCGTAACTGGCTGCTGTCCCGCGGGGAACCGGTGCCCGCGACGTTGAACATCCGGGCGATGGTGCCCACCTCCGTCTATCCCGATGCCGATCCGGGCTCCGCCGGCCCGGGGCAGGCGATCAGCGAGGTGGCGCCCTTCCTGGTGGACCTGCCAGTCGGTGAGGGCAATCCGGTGGTTCGGCTGTCACAGATCGCGCACGCCAACGAATCGCACTCCGCGGCCGCCAGTCTGGTGGACGCCCGCACCATCGTGACGCTGTCCGGATTTCCGCCACCGACCCTGCACGCGATGGGCACCCGGGTGGCGACCCAGTATCCGCCGCGCCAGTTCAATCTGCTGATCACCAATGTTCCCGGCCCGCAGTCACAGATGTACCTCGCCGGTGCCAAGGTGCTCCAGACCTACGCCGTCCCGCCGCTGTTGCACGACCAGGTGCTCGCCATCGGGATCACCTCCTACTGCGGGATGCTCTATTTCGGCATCAATGCCGACCGCGATGCCATGAGCGATGTCGACGTGCTGCCGGAGCTTTTGGCCGAATCGCTGGAGGAGCTGCTCGAAGCGGCCAAGTGATGGGCCCGGACGTAGGATTCCCCGGTGGGTAAGAAGCAGGGCGACGCACCGAAGAAGAAATCCGAGAAGGTCTCCGCCAGGGTTTCCAACGAGGTCTACGAAGCTGAGCTGTACCGGCTGCAGACCGAGTTGGTGAAGCTGCAGGAGTGGACCCGTCACACCGGCGCCCGGATCGTCGTCCTCTTCGAGGGCCGCGACGCAGCCGGCAAGGGCGGCACCATCAAGCGGATCACCGAGTACCTCAGCCCCCGGTCGGTTCGAATCTCGGCGCTCCCGATTCCCACTGACCGGGAGATGGGACAGTGGTACTTCCAGCGCTACATCGAACACCTGCCCACCCGGGGCGAGATCGTGTTGTTCGACCGGTCCTGGTACAACCGCGCCGGCGTCGAGCGGGTGATGGGCTTCTGCACCCCGCAGCAGGAGGCACTGTTCCTACGTCAGTGCCCGATCTTCGAGCAGATGCTCATCGACGACGGAATCATCCTGCGCAAATATTGGTTCTCAGTCTCCGAGGATGAGCAGTTGCGCAGGTTCAAATCACGGCTCAGCGATCCGCTGCGGCGCTGGAAGCTCTCTCCGATGGATATGGAGTCGATCTACCGCTGGGAGGACTACTCCCGGGCCAAGGACGACATGATGGTGCACACCGACACTCCGGTCAGCCCGTGGTTCGTGGTGGAGTCCCACATCAAGAAGCACGCGCGGCTCAACATGATCTCGCATCTGCTCTCGAGCATCCCGTACCAGGAAGTCGAGTTGGAAAAGGTGGAGCTGCCCAAGCGGCCGCAGATCGGCAACTACAAGCGGCCTCCACGCGATCTGGCCACCTACGTTCCCGATTTCGCCGCCTCGCTGCTGGGCGACAGCGAAGCGAATATCTAGGTGCGGGTTTATATCCCGGCGACTCTTGCCATGCTGCAGGGGCTCGTCGCCGACGGGGTCATGCAACCGCTGAGCGGGACGGCCTTCGCGGTGACACCCGCGCTGCGGGAGGCCTACGCCGAGGGTGATGAGGAGGAACTTGCCGAGGTCGCCATCGGCGAAGCGGCACTGGCCTCGCTGCGACTTCTGGCGAGCGAACCGGGTTCTGATCTACCGCTGCGACGTGCGGTGGTGGTGGCCGACACCGAGGCCAACCTGCGCCCCGATCTCGACGTCCCCGTCGTCCGGGTGAGCGGACCGGTGAATCTCGATCAGGTGGCGGCCGTCTACGTCGACAACGCGGCCGCCGAGCCCGCGGTCGCGGCCGCGATCGCGGTCATCGACGACGCCGACCTCGGTGACGAGGACGCCGAACTCACCGTGGGCGACGCCCAGGACCACGATCTGGCCTGGTATGCCAGCCAAGAGTTGCCATTCCTGCTCGAATTGCTCTGAGCAGCAAGGTAGCCGGCTCCGGTAGCGTTGGCCCGGTGAAGACCCGCACGTTCGACGGGGTCGCCGATTCCAGGCGCGCACTGACCTGGCTCTTCGCCGCGCCCCGGCCGCAGCGTGAGATGCGCGGTCGGGTGCTCGACATCCGCCCGGAGACCCGCGACGCCGCCACCCTGGTCATCCGGCCCGGCCGCGGCTTCACCTTCGACTATCAGCCGGGGCAGTACATCGGCATCGGCGTCCCCGTCGACGGGCGGTGGCGGTGGCGGTCCTATTCGCTGACCTCGGCGCCGCGACCTGACGCGCGCACCGTGACCATCACCGTCAAGGCCATGCCGGAGGGTCTGCTCTCCGGACATCTCGTCGACGGCCTGCGACCGGGTACCCAGGTCCGACTGGCCGCACCTACCGGGAACTTCGTCATGCCGGATCCCGCTCCGGCCTCGGTGCTGTTCCTGACCGGAGGGTCCGGCATCACCCCGGTGATGTCGATGCTGCGGACTCTGCGCCGTCGCCGGCAGGTTCATTCCGTTGTGCATCTGCATTCGGTGCCGACGGCTGATGACGTGATGTTCGGAGCCGAACTCGTTGAACTCGGCCGTACCCATCCGGGCTATCGGCTGAAGGTGCGCACCACCCGTACCGAGGGCCGCTTCGACTTCAGCGCGATCGATGATCTGGTGCCGGACTGGCGGGACCGGCAGACCTGGGCCTGCGGCCCCGAGGGTCTGCTGGCCGACGCTGAACGGGTCTGGGCGGCAGCGGGTCTGGGCGATCGCCTGCATCTCGAACGGTTCGCCGCTGCCCGCAACGCCGAGCCCGGACGCGGTGGCACGGTGACCTTCGCCCGCAGCGGCCGCAGCCGGCCGGCCGACGCGGCGACGTCGATATTGGAGGCCGGCGAGCAGGCCGGTGTCCAACTTCCGTTTGGCTGCCGGATGGGAATCTGCCACACCTGCGTGGTCGGACTCGTCGACGGCCGGGTGCGCGACCTGCGGACCGGAACCGAATACGAGCCCGGCAGCAAGGTGCAGACCTGCGTCTGCGCCGCCGACGGAGACTGCGTGGTGGATATCTGATGGCCATCACCGACATCGAGGAGTTCACCCACCTCACCGAGGCCGACATCGAGAACCTGGCGATCGAACTCGACGCCATCCGCCAGGACATCGAGGATTCGCTGGGGGAGCGCGACGCTCGCTACATCCACCGCACCATCACCGCTCAGCGCACTCTGGACGTGGCCGGCCGGGTGCTGCTGGCGTTCGGCTACAAGCGCAGCGCCTGGTGGGCCGGAACGCTGACGCTGGCGGTCGCCAAGATCATCGAGAACATGGAGATCGGTCACAACGTCATCCACGGCCAGTGGGACTGGATGAACGATCCGGAGATCCACTCCTCGACGTGGGAGTGGGATATGGCCGGCGTCGCCAAGCACTGGCGGCACACCCACAACTACATGCATCACAAGTACACCAACATCCTCGATATGGACGACGACGTCGGCTACGGGTTGCTGCGGGTGACTCGGGACCAGGAGTGGAAGCCGCGCAACGTCCTCAACCCATTCTTCAACCTGATGCTGGCGGCGGGTTTCGAGTGGGGAATCGCGTTGCAGCACTTGGAACTCCGCAAGGCGCTGCGGCCCGAGACCCGGGCAGCCACCTTCGTCCGGCTGCGCGAGTTCACCGCCAAGTCGGCGCGGCAGCTGACCAAGGACTTCGTGGCTTATCCGGCACTGACGTCGGTGTCGCCGTGGGCGAGTTTCACCGGCACGGTCAAGGCGAACCTCGCGGCCAATGTGATCCGCAACTTCTGGACCAACGCGGTGATCTTCTGCGGTCACTTCCCCGACGGTGCGGAGAAGTTCACCACCACCGATATGGCCGGTGAGAGCCGCGGGCAGTGGTACCTGCGTCAGATGCTGGGCAGTGCCAACTTCGATGCGGGCCCGGCGCTCGGCTTCATGAGCGGCAACCTGTCCTACCAGATCGAGCACCACCTCTATCCCGATCTGCCGAGTAATCGGCTGGCCGAGGTCTCGGTGCGGGTGCGGGCGTTGTGCGACAAGTACGACCTGCCCTACACGACCGGGCCGATGCCCGCCCAGTACGCGAAGTCCTGGCGCACCATCGCCAAACTGGCGTTGCCGGACCGGTTCCTGCGTGACACCGCCGACGACGCGCCGGAGACCCGCAGTGCGCGGATGTTCGACGTGCTCGGCGCGGTGCCGGAGGCCGGCCCCCATCGGCGGGGCCTGAAGTCGGCGATCGCAGCGGTGCGGGCGCGGACCCGTCAGGGTACGTAGTCGAAGCTGTCCGGGTGCGGCCCCGTCCGGCCCGCTTCGCCGCGGTCCAGTGCGGTGAGAGCCTCGATCTCCTCGTCGTTGATCTCGAAGTCGAAGATCTCGAAGTTCTCCTTCATCCGTTGTGGCTGAATGGATTTCGGGATCACCACATCGCCGCGTTCGATATGCCAGCGCAGCACCACCTGAGCCGGATGCGCGCCGGTGGCACGGGAGACCCGGGACACCACCGGATCACCGAGAACCTTGCCGCGGGCGATCGGTGACCAGCCCTGGGTGACGATGTCGTGTTCGACGCCGTAGGCACGGACTTCGTCGTTGGTGAAGTAGGGGTGCACCTCGATCTGGTTGACCGCGGGGACGGTGCCGGTCTCGCGGGCCAACTCCTGCAGATGGTGAATCTGGAAGTTCGACACCCCGATGCTGCGAGCCCGGCCGTCGGCCTTGAACTCCTCCAGGGTCTTCCAGGTGGTGACGAAGTCGCCGTCGTACAGGGTCGGCAGCGGCCAGTGGACGAGGAAGAGATCGAGGTAGTCGGTTCCGAGTTCCCTCAGCGTCTGGTCGAACGCGCGACGCGCGTCGTCGGGGCGGTGGAAGCCGTTGTTCAGCTTGCTGGTGATGTACACGTGGCCGCGGTCCAGGCCGGCGTCGCGAACCCCTTGGCCGACACCCTTCTCGTTGGCGTACATCTGTGCGGTGTCGATATGGCGGGACCCGACCTCGAGTGCTGTCCGCACCGCGTCGGCGGCCTCATCCTGGGCCACCTTGTAGGTGCCGAATCCCAATTGCGGGATCTGGTGACCGTCGTTCAGGGTGATCATCGGGACGCCCATGTCTCTCCTTCTCTCAGTACCGTCAACAGTCGTCGCGCCGCCTCGACCCGCCGGGCCTGAGCGCCGGTGAGTCCGTCCAGCGCGCATTCCGGATCGGCCGGCGGGCCCTGATGCCCACAGCCGCGGGGGCAGTCCTCGATGTGCTCGCCGAGATCGGAGAACGACTTGAGGACGTCATCGGGTTGGATGTGGGCCAGCCCGAAGGACCGGATCCCGGGGGTGTCGATCACCCAGCCTCCACCGGGCAACGGCAGCGCCACCGACTGGGTCGAGGTGTGCTTACCCTTGCCCACCCCGGACACCTCGCCGGTGGCCCGATCCGCTTGTGGCACAAGCCGATTGACCAGAGTGGATTTTCCGACACCGGAGTGTCCGAGCAGCACGGTGATGTGGCCGTCCAACAGCGTCTGCACCGGTTCCACCGGCTTGTCGCGGCCGGCGGTCACCACGATGAGGTCCAGATCGGCGAACTGACCGGCGAACGAAGCCGGGTCGGCCAGGTCGGTCTTGGTCAGGCACAGGATGGGTTTCAGGCCACCGGTGTAGGCGGCGATCAGGGCGCGGTCCACCAGCCCGGTGCGCGGTGGCGGGTCGGCCAGTGCCACCACCACCATCATCTGGTCGGCGTTGGCCACCACTACACGCTCTGTCGGGTCGGTGTCATCGGCTGTGCGCCGCAACACGGTTCGCCGATCACCGCGGCGCACGATCCGGGCCAGGGTGTCCGGACGCCCGGACAGATCGCCCACCACGTCCACCTCGTCGCCCACCACGATCGGGGTGCGGCCGAGTTCACGGGCCCGCATCGTGGTGACCAGCCGGTCGGGATCCCCGCCGAGCACGACGCCCCATCGGCCGCGGTCGACGGTCACCACCATGCCCGCTTCGGCGTCGGCGTGTTCGGGACGGGTCTTGGTGCGCGGACGCGAGCCCCGACCGGACCGGATCCTGACGTCGGACTCGTCGTACTCGCGTGAGCTCAATCCGACCCCAGCATGTTCGACCACAACGCCGGGAACGTCGGCAGGGTCTTGCCGGTGGTGGCGATGTCCTCGACCGCAACGCCGTCGACGCGCAGGCCCACGATCGCGCCCGCCATCGCCATCCGGTGGTCGTGATAGGAGTGCCACACCCCGCCGTGCAGCGGTCGCGCGGTGATCACCAGGCCGTCGTCGGTCTCGGCGCAGTCACCGCCCAGGCCGGTGATCTCGGCGCGCAGCGCCGCCAGCCGGTCGGTCTCATGGCCACGCAGATGCGCGATGCCGGTCAGTCGTGACACCGAGCCGGGATCGGCCAGGGCGGCCAGCGCGGCCACCGACGGGGCGAGCTCGCCGACGTCGTGCAGATCGGCCTCGAATCCGGGGTAGCTTCCCGCGCCGCGGATATGAAGGAATGAATCCTGTTCGGCCTCAGTCGAACCTGTGAGCTTCAGGATGCCGAACACCTGTGCCATCGGCTGCACGCTGACGGCCGGCCAGCCGGTGATCCGCACCGTTCCACCGGTCACGGCAGCGGCGGCCAGGAACGGTACGGCGTTGGACAGATCGGGCTCGATCAGCCAGTCCCGCGCCGCGATGGGGCCGGGCTTGACCTCCCACTGGTTGGTGATGCTGTCGTCGACCTCGACACCGGCTTCGCGCAGCATCGCCACCGTCATCTCGATATGCGGAGTCGACGGCAGCGTTGCGCCGGTGTGCACGAGCGTCAGGCCGGTCCGGAATGCGGCGCCGCAGAGCAGCAGTCCGGAGACGAACTGAGATGACGCGGAGGCGTCGATGTGGACGGTGCCGCCGCGGACCGACCCGTGGCCGCGGACCAGGAACGGCATACCGCTGCCCTCGATGTCCACGCCCAATCCGCGCAGCCCGTCGAGCAGTGGGGCGATCGGCCGGGCGCGGGCCTGATCGTCGCCGTCGAACGTGACGGACTCGGTGCTCAGCGCGGCCAGTGGCGGGACGAACCGCAACACGGTGCCGGCCAGACCGCAGTCGATCCGTGAGCCGGGCTGCGGGTCCAGGGATCCGGAGACGACGAGGTCCGGCCCGTCACCGTCGATGTGAATGCCGAGGGTGCGCAAGGCCCCGATCATCAGGTCGGTGTCACGACTGCGCAGAGCGCCGCCGATGGTGGACGTGGCGCCGCCGGCGGCCGCCAGTCCCGCCAAGATGAGCGCACGGTTGGTGATCGACTTCGATCCGGGCACTGTCACATCGGCGCGGACCGGTGTCGCGGCATACGGTGCCGTCCACAACTCGGTGCTCACGGGTGTACATCCTGCCTGGCACTATCAAAAGATGTGCGGACGGTTCGCGGTCACCACCGATCCGGCCCTGCTGGCAGCCCGGATCGACGCCATCGACGAGACCGGGGAAGCGGGCCTGCGCGGGCCGAACTTCAACGTCGCCCCGACCACCGACATCGCCGCGGCGGTCGCCCGGCACGACGAGCCGGATGACGAGGCCACCCGGCGGTTGCGGCTGATGCGCTGGGGTCTGGTGCCGTCCTGGGCCAAAGCCGGCCCCGACGGTGTCCCGCAGATCAAGAGCCAGCTGATCAACGCCCGCGCCGAGACCGTGACGACGTCGCCGGCCTTCCGCGGGGCGGCCGAACGCAAGCGCTGTCTGATCCCGATGGACGGCTACTACGAGTGGCAGTCCGCCCGAGAGTCCCCCGGCGGCAATCCCGCCCGCGGCCGCAAGGCCCCGTTCTACTTCTCCCGTGCGGACGGGTCACCGCTGCTGGTAGCCGGACTGTGGTCGGCCTGGCGGCCCGGTAAGGACGCGGAGCCCCTACTCACCTGCACGGTGATCACCACCGACGCCGTCGGCGACCTGGCCTCGGTGCACGACCGGATGCCGCTGATCCTCGGCGCCCGGGACTGGGACCGCTGGCTGGACCCCGACGCGCCCGCCCCGGCCGACCTGCTGGCCACCCCGCCGGACATCGCCGGCATCGCGATGCGGCAGGTCTCCACCCTGGTCAACAGCATCGCCAACAACGGCCCCGAACTGATCGCACCCGCAGAGGGGGACGACCAACCGGTTGGCCTGTTCTAGCAGCCGTCGTGAGGCTAGGCTCACAGAAAACGTCGTTCCATCAACCTGAACCACCGAGGAGCCGGCATGACCGCGGTCCAGCCGAAGAGCGATCAAGACACCATCACCGTCCACAACCCCGCCACCGGCCTGCCCGTCGGTTCCGTTCCGGTCGACGATGCCGACACCGTTGCGGCCAAGGCCCGCGAACTGCGGCTGTTCCAGCCCGAGTGGGAAGCCATCGGCCCGCGCGGTCGCAAGAAGTGGATGATGAAGTGGCAGGACTGGGTCCTGGACAACGCGGACCTGCTGACCGAGGTCCTGATGAAGGAGACCGGCAAGAGCCGCAACGACGCCAGCGTCGAGGCTGTCCTCATCGCCGACGCCATCAAGTACTGGGCCGGCAATGCCGAGGAGTTCCTCGCCGACAGGCACCCCGGTGCGCACAGCCCGCTGTTCAAGGTCAAGAAACTCACCACGGTCTATCGGCCCTACCCGCTGGTCGGCATGATCGAGCCGTGGAACTTCCCGCTGGCGATGCTGGCGCTCGATCTGGTTCCCGCACTCGCCGCCGGCGCGGCGGTATTGCTGAAACCCTCTGAGGTGACGCCACTTTCGGCTGTCGAGCTGGCCCGTGGCTGGAACGAGATCGGCGCTCCGCCGGTGTTCGCACTGGCCACCGGTTACGGCGCGACCGGCGCCTCGGTGATCCAGAACTCCGACTACGTCCACTTCACCGGGTCGACCGGCACCGGGCGCAAGGTTGCGGTGGCGTGTGCCGAGCGGCTCATCCCGTGCAGCCTCGAGCTCGGCGGCAAGGACCCGGCGATCGTGCTGGCCGACGCCGACGTCGACCGCGCTGCCAACGGCATCGCGTGGGGCGGCATGTTCAACTCCGGCCAGGTCTGCATCTCGGTGGAGCGGGTCTTCGTCGAGGCCCCGATCTACGACCAGTTCGTCGCCAAGCTCGCCGAGCAGGTCGCCAAGGTCCAGCAGGGCCAGGAGGCCGGCGCGGGCTTCGACTACGACACCGGCGCGATGGCCACCCCCGCCCAGCGCGACATCGTCGACCGCCACGTCACCGAGGCCGTTGCGGCCGGCGCGCGGGTGCTCACCGGCGGCAAGCCCACTGGCGTGGGCACCTTCTTCCAGCCGACCGTGCTCGCCGACGTCACCCCGTCGATGTCGTGCATGGCAGAGGAG
>NZ_JBPCSX010000052.1:0-4804 GCF_051006775.1 Mycobacterium sp. | reverse complement strand
CGCGCGGCGCGCGCGTCCCAGTGCCTGCTCGCGGTTGGCGCCGGTGACGATCAGCTTGGCCAGCATGGAATCGAACTGACCGCCGATCACTGAACCGGACTCCACACCGGAGTCCAGCCGCACACCGGGACCGGTCGGCGGCGTGAAGGTGTTGACCGGTCCGGGGGCGGGCAGGAAGCCGCGACCGGCGTCCTCGCCGTTGATCCGGAACTCGAAGGAGTGCCCACGCGGGGTGGGATCCTCGGTGATGTGCAGCTTCTCGCCGTTGGCGATGCGGAACTGCTCCAGGACCAGGTCGATGCCGGAGGTCTCCTCGGTGACCGGATGCTCCACCTGCAGGCGGGTGTTGACCTCCAGGAAGGAGATCAGCCCGTCCTGGCCGACCAGGTACTCCACGGTGCCGGCGCCGTAGTAGCCGGCCTCCTTGCAGATCCGCTTGGCCGAGGAGTGGATCTCGTCGCGTTGCGCGTCGGTGAGGAACGGGGCCGGGGCCTCCTCGACCAGTTTCTGGAAGCGACGCTGCAGCGAGCAGTCCCGGGTGCCGGCGACCACGACGTTGCCGTGCTGGTCGGCGATCACCTGGGCCTCGACGTGGCGCGGCTTGTCCAGGTAGCGCTCGACGAAGCACTCGCCACGGCCGAAGGCGGCGATCGCCTCGCGGGTGGCCGACTCGAACAGCTCGGGGATCTCCTCGATGGTGCGGGCCACCTTCATACCGCGACCGCCGCCGCCGAAGGCCGCCTTGATGGCCACCGGCACGCCGTACTCCTTGGCGAAGGCCACCACCTCGCCGGCGTCCTTGACCGGATCCGGAGTACCGGGCACCAGTGGGGCCTTGGCCCGGGCGGCGATGTGGCGGGCGGTGACCTTGTCACCGAGATCGCGGATGGACTGCGGGCTGGGCCCGATCCAGATCAGCCCGGCATCGATGACGGCTTGCGCGAATTCAGCGTTCTCCGAAAGGAATCCGTAGCCCGGATGGATCGCATTGGCACCGGACTTCGCTGCCGCGTCGAGCAGCTTGCCGAAGTCCAGGTAGGACTCCGCGGAGGTCTGCCCGCCGAGGGCGAACGCCTCATCGGCGAGGCGCACGTGCGGCGCGTCGGCGTCCGGCTCGGCGTAAACCGCCACACTTCCCAGACCGGCGTCCTTGGCCGCCCGGATCACCCGGACCGCGATCTCGCCGCGGTTGGCCACGAGGACCTTGGAGATGGTCTGGTTCGGCACTGCGCCTCCTACTGGGGGTGTCAAAACTCTAAGAACGGGTTTAAGAATAGAGCCGCAGGCAGTCTAGAGCGTGGGCAACGGGCCGTTTCCCTCAGGTCACATCGTTTATTCTGCGAGGCACGCGTCAATCGATGGGAGTCACAGTGAAGATCACCAAACTGGCTGGAGCCGTCGCCGCAATCGCTATGAGCGTCGCTGTCGCCACCGCCGCTCCGGCCTCGGCGACCGACAACATCAAGCCGTTCGGAGACCAGGCGCGGATCAAGGATTACACCGGTGCGCCGTTGATCGGGTACACCGTCACCGACTTCGGTCCGAGCTCGGATGCGGTGGACCACAACGGTCAGCTTTTCGCCGCCACGCTCACCGTCCAGACCTACGGCTCCGGAATGAACCCGCAGATCCAGCGGTTCGGTGCCCGCGCTCTGAGCGGTGACTTCTACCCGGTCCTGGTCAATGCGCCGGGCAGCTTCGGCGGCGGCCAGATCGGACCCGACGGCCGCGTCACCGGCAGGCTCTACTTCGACGTGGTGGCCAGCGTGCCCAACAGCGTGGTCTACAACGACGGGATGCGCGACATCATCGCCTGGGTCCCGGGTGAGTCCCGCGGCGGCAATCAGGCCTAGCCCGGGTCCTTCAGCCGGCGCTTGATCCGGGTCAGCATCGCCGACATCCCGCGCAGCCGCAGCGGGCTGATCAGCGCCGCCAAACCCAGTGCCGAGTAGAAGTCGTCCGGCACGGCCAGGATGTCGGCGGCCGGCTGCCCGTCGAGGCCGGCTGCCAGGATCGAGGCGAACCCGCGCGTCGTCGGCGCCTCGGCCGGAGCGCTGAAGAACAACCGGACATGATCGCGGTCGGCAGCGTCCACGTGCAGGAACAGCGGAGACTGGCATTCCGGCACCGGCTCCATGGCCGCTTCTTCGAGATCGGCGGGCAGTTCCGGAAGGTCGTTGGCGAACTCGAGCAGGAGGGTGAGTTTGTCCTGACCGTTGACCTCGGCGAACTCCGACACCACGTCGGCCAGCGGGGTCGGCATGCTCCCGGCAGTCACAGCGTTCCCGGCTGCTCCCCGGCCGCGACGGGCACCCGCACGGTATTGCCCCATTCGGTCCAGGAGCCGTCGTAGTTGCGCACACCGGGGATGCCCAGCAGGTGGGTCAGCACGAACCAGGTGTGGCTGGACCGCTCACCGATGCGGCAGTAGGCGATGGTGTCGGCGTCCGGCTTGACGAAGGAGTAGATCTCATCGAGTTCCTCGCGGCTGCGGAACCGGCCGCGCTCATCGGCGGCCCTGGCCCACGGCACCGAGACCGCGGTCGGGATATGCCCGGCTCGCAGTGCGCCCTCCTCGGGGTAGTCCGGCATGTGGGTGCGCTCGCCGGTGTACTCCTGCGGGGACCGGACGTCGATCAAGGTTGTCTTGCCGGTCTTTGAGCCCAACGCGGCCAGCACATCGTCGCGGTAGGCGCGGATGGGGCCGTCGTTGCGCTCGACCACCGGGTAGCCGGTGGTGGCGGTGTCGGGAACCTCGAGTGTGGTGTCGCGTCCCTCGGCCAGCCAGACGTCACGTCCGCCATTGAGCAACCGGACGTCCGGGTGACCGAACAGGGTGAAGACCCACAGCGCGTAGGCGGCCCACCAGTTGCTCTTGTCGCCGTAGATCACCACGGTGTCATCGCGCGAAATCCCTTTGCGATTCATCAGATCCGCGAACTGCGCACCGTTGATGTAGTCCCGCACCGGGTTGTCGTTGAGATCGGTGTGCCAGTCGATCTTGACCGCGCCGGGGATATGGCCGACGTCGTAGAGCAGGACGTCCTCATCGGACTCGACGACCACCAAACCCTTGGTGCCCAGATGTTCCGAGAGCCAATCGCCGGTCACCAGCCGCTCGGGATGGGCGTACTGCTGAAGGTCGGGGCTGGGGTCAGGAGGCAATGGCACGAGACCAGCCTACCGGGGTGATCAGCCGACCGGATTGGCCTTCCACAGCTCGCCGATCGAGCACCCGACCGACTCCAGCAGCCTGCGAGTCAGCGACAGTCCCAGGCCCACCACATTGGACGGATCACCGTCGATACCGTCGAGGAACCAGCCGCCCAGCCCGTCGATGGTGAACCCGCCGGCCACCCCCAGTGGCTCCCCGCTGGCGATGTAGTCGGTCAGTTCGTCATCGGTGGGGATGCCGAACCGCACCATCGTCACCGCCTCCGCGGTCTGGCAGTTCACCGTCTCACCGTCGAGCATCCGGATCACGCAGTGCCCGGTGAATAGGTGACCGGAGCGCCCTGCCATCGAATTCCATTGTCGCCGAGCCTGTTCCGGTGTTCCCGGTTTACCGCACAGGACACCGTCGATATAGAGCATGGAGTCGCAGCCGATGATCACGCAGTCGTGCGTCACCGCCTCGTCAAGGACGCGGCTGACCTCCTCGGCCTTTGCCTGAGCCAGTGCGGTGACCACTGCGGCGGGTTCGGCATCGCCGAGAGCGGCCATCAGGGCGTCTTCGTCCACACCCGATACCGCCACCAGCGGATCGATGCCGGCGCTGCGCAGCACCCGCAGCCGGCCGGAGGAGGCCGAGCCGAGGACGACTCGGGTCATCGCCGCCACCGGGCGCGGAGCCCGGTCATCGCCTCAAATGCGTGCGGTCCCTCAGTGTCACCGCTTGCCAGCTGTACCAGGTGTAGCGCAACTTATCGACCGGCAGACCCCAGCGGTTGAGCTCGATTGGGCCCGGCGCCGGCGTCGCGCCCGCGGAGGCGGCGAGCACCGTGACCACGGCCGCGAGCTCCTCGTCGGTCGGCTGACCCTTGACGATGCGGATCTCCTCCACCGGGTGCTCGGCGGGCGCCCCGACACTGAGCAGGTGCGGGTCGCTGACCTCGGTGATATCGACGTGTTCCACGGTTCTCCTCGCGGGGCGATCTACAGGGGGATGTTGCCGTGCTTCTTGGGCGGGTTCTGAACGATCTTGCGCTCCAGCAGTCGCAGCGCGGTCGCGATATAACCGCGGGTGTGCGACGGCGGGATGACCGCGTCGAGGTATCCGCGCTCGGCTGCGACGTACGGGTTCACCAGGGTGTCCTCGTAGTCCTGCTGCAGTTCCAGGCGCAGCGCGTCGACGTCGTCGCCGTTCTTGGCCGCCTCGGTGAGCTGCTTGCGGTAGACGAAGCCCACCGCGCCGCCGGCGCCCATCACCGCGATCTGGGCGGTCGGCCAGGCGACGTTGACATCGCAGCCCATGTCCTTGGAACCCATGACGCAGTAGGCGCCGCCGTAGGCCTTGCGGGTGATCACGGTGATCTTGGCGACGGTGGCCTCGCCGTAGGCGTAGAGCAGCTTGGCGCCGCGGCGGATGATGCCGTTGTATTCCTGCTCGGTGCCCGGCAGGAAGCCCGGGACATCCACCAGCATGATGATCGGGATGTTGAAGCAGTCGCAGGTGCGGATGAAGCGCGCGGCCTTCTCCGAGGCGTTGATGTCCAGGCAGCCCGCGAACTGGGTGGGCTGATTGGCCACGATGCCGACAGAACGGCCATCGACGCGGCCGAATCCGACGATGATGTTCTGCGCG
>NZ_JBPCSX010000051.1:0-3966 GCF_051006775.1 Mycobacterium sp. | reverse complement strand
CCTGCGGGCGATCGTCAGCTCCATCCAGATCGTGGCCGACGTCGAGCGGATGGGCGCCCTGGCGCTTCATGTCGCCAAGATTGCTCGCCGCCGCCATCCCCAGCATGCGCTGCCCGAAGAGGTCAACGGCTACTTCGCCGAAATGGGCCGTGTTGCAGTCGATCTGGCCGACAGTGCCAGAGAGGTTCTCGTCTCCCGGGATCCGGAGAAGGCCCGCCGCATCCGTCAGGATGACGATGCCATGGACGATCTGCACCGGCACCTGTTCAGCGTCATGATGGACCGCGAGTGGAGGCACGGCGTGGCCGCCGCCGTCGACGTGACGCTACTGGGGCGGTTCTACGAGCGCTTCGCCGATCACGCCGTGGAGATCTCGCGGCGGGTCATCTTCCAGGTCACCGGCCAGCTGCCGGTGGACGACGAAGTACCGACCAGCTAGCCGAACCGGCCGGAGATGTAGTCCTCGGTCGCCCGCTGGCTGGGGTTGGAGAAGATTTTGCCGGTGTCGTCGACCTCGATGAGCTTGCCGGGCTTCCCGGTGGCCTCGAGGTTGAAGAACGCGGTCTGATCGCTGACTCGGGCGGCCTGCTGCATGTTGTGGGTGACGATCACGATGGTGAACTCCCGCTTGAGTTCGGCGATCAGATCCTCCACCGCCAGCGTAGAGATCGGGTCCAGCGCCGAGCAGGGCTCGTCCATCAGCAGGACGTCCGGCTGGACGGCAATGGCACGAGCGATGCACAGCCGCTGCTGCTGGCCACCGGAGAGTCCGCCACCGGGTTTGTCGAGGCGATCCTTGACCTCATTCCACAGGTTCGCGCCCCGCAGTGACCGCTCCGCAGTCTCATCGAGCAACTTCCGGTTGCGCATACCCTGCAGCTTGAGGCCGGCCACCACATTGTCGCGAATCGACATGGTGGGGAAAGGGTTCGGCCGCTGGAACACCATCCCGATGGTCTTGCGCACCGAAACCGGATCTATACCGGGGCCGTAGATGTCCTCGCCGTCGAGCAGCACCGAGCCCTCGACCCGGGCACCGGGAATCACCTCGTGCATCCGATTGAGCGTCCGCAGCACGGTGGACTTGCCACAGCCGGAGGGACCGATGAACGCCGTGACGCTGCGCGGCGGGATGGACAGTGTCACATCGGCAACAGCGTGGAAGGCGCCGTAGTAGATGTTGACGTCTTTCAGATCAAGCCTCTTGGCCACGGGTTACCCTAAACCTTCTTGGGAGAGAAGAACTTTGCCAGGAAACGCGCGCCGATATTGAGCAACGCGATGAGCACTATGAGCGTCAGCGCCGCACCCCAGAGCCGGTCGGTGGGAACGGGGTTGGCACCCGCCCCGGCCGAGGTCTGGTCGTACATCATGCCGGGCAGAGAGCCCATGAATCCGCTGAACATGTCGAAGTTCATCGCCTGTGAGTACCCGACCAGAATCAGCAGGGGTGCGGTCTCGCCCATGACACGGGCCAGTGCGAGCATGATTCCGGTGACGATGCCGGAGAGCGCGGTGGGGATGACGATGCGCAGGATGGTCTTCCATTTCGGCACACCCAGCGCATAGCTTGCCTCCCGGAGGTCCATCGGGACGATCCGGAGCATCTCCTCGGTGGAGCGCACGATCACCGGAATCATCAACAGCACCAGGGCCAGTGAGACAGCGAAACCGGAGCGCGGAAAACCCAGCGTCGCCACCCACAGCGCGTAGATGAACAGAGCGGCCACGATCGAGGGCACCCCGGTGAGAATGTCCACCATGAACGTGGTGACTTTGCCGAGTCGGGTTCCGCCGCCGTATTCGACCAGGTAGATACCGACGAACACACCGATTGGGATCGAGATCAATGCGCAGATCGCGCCTTGCAGAAGGGTGCCCACCAGGGCGTGATAGACACCGCCGCCGGCGGCGAAGGCAGTCATACCGGCCTGCGAATTGGTCCACCAGGTCGAGTCCAGCACCGCGTTGGCGCCCTTGCTGATCACCGAGTAGAGCACCCAGATCAGGGGGATGATGGCAACCAGTACCGACAGCGTGACCAGTACGGTCGCAGCGGTGTTCGTCAGCTTGCGCCGCGCGCTGATGGGACGGAAAGTAGCCGTCTTGACCGGCGACTGCAGAGTCGATGTCATGCTCGTCCCCGCCCAGCGACTGCGGCGCGGGCCGCCGAGTTCACCACGAACGTCAGCACGAATAGCACCAGTCCGGCTGCGATATAGGCGCCCGCCTTGTATTGGTCATTGAATTCCGATGCGGCAGCGGCGATCTTGCTCGCGAAGGTGTAGCCGGCGTCGAACACCGACCAGCCGAACGCCTTCTGAGTGCCGCGCAGGATGATCAGCAGCGCGATGGTCTCACCGAGTGCTCGGCCCAGTCCGAGCATGGCGCCGCTGATGTATCCCGACAGGCCGAACGGCAGCACGGTAGTCCTGACCACCTCCCACCGGGTCGCCCCCAACGCCAGGGCCGCCTCGATCTGACCGAGCGGCGTCTGGGCGAACACCTCCCTTGCCACCGCGGTGATGATCGGCAGGATCATCACCGCCAGCACGATGCCGGCGGTGAAGATGGTGCCGCCGCCGGCCACCGATGCGTTACCGCTTGCGAACAGGAACATCCAGCCGAGGTGAGCGTTGAGCCACATCGCCACCGGTTTGATCACCGGCGCCAGCACGTAGAGCCCCCACACGCCGTAGATGATCGAGGGCACCGCCGCCAGCAGATCGACCATGTACCCCAGTGGACCACCGACACGCCGTGGCGCGTACTGGGTCAAAAAGATCGCGATACCCAATGCGATCGGCATGGCAAGGACGAGCGCGAACAATGAGACGAACACCGTCACCTGAAGCAGATCGAGAATTCCGAATTGCATGTTTGCGGTGTCGGTGGTGACCCAGTTTCCGCCGTAGGTGAAGAAATTCGCCTCGTTGCGGGCCAGTGCCGGAATCGCTCGCCAGAGCAGGAACAGGCCGATGGCGACGATGAGCGCGATGATGAGGACGCCCGAACCCTCCGCGAGGCTGCGGAAGACCCGATCCCCGAGTCGCACCTTCGTGCGACCCGAGGGATCGGTCGGGATGGCCGGAGATTCCGGGATCGGAGCGGCGATCACCTCGGCGGAACCCGCCGTCACCGGATCAGGCCCTTCTTCGGTCACATATGTCCCATCAGTGATGTTGCGCTCTATCGTCACCGTGATCGGCCCCCTGCACCAGCCTACTTACTGGATTGCGGCGACGGCGGTCAGAAGTCGCGACTTGAACGCGTCCGGCAGGGCGATGTAGCCCGCCGCCGACAGTCCGGCCTGGCCGTCATTGGCCGCGACCGTCATGAACGACTTGACCGCAGCGGCGGTCTCGGCGTCATACCCCTTCGAGCAGACGATCTCGTAGGTCGCCAGCACCAGCGGGTAGGCACCCGGGGCGGTGGTGCCGTAGATCGAGTTGAGGTCCAGCGCCAGATCGTTGCCGTCGGCGGCGAACTTTGCGCCCGCGATGGCCGTGGCAGCCGTCTCATCGGTCAGGGCCACCGCACCGGCACCGGTGTCGATTGCGGCCATCGGCAGGTTTGCCTGCGAGGCGAAGCCCTTCTCGACGTAACCGATGGCACCCGGGGTCGCCTGCACGGCCTGAACAATGCCGGCCGACTTCTGCGCACCCTCACCGGCGCCGCCCTGGAATTCCTTGCCGGCACCCTTGGTCCAGCTCTGCGGTGCGGCGGTGGTCAGGTACTTCTGGAAGTTGTCGGTGGTACCCGAGGAGTCCGACCGGTAGATCGGGGTGATCTTGGTGTCGGGCAGGGTCGCGCCGCTGTTGAGGGCAGCGATGGCCGGGTCGTTCCAGTTGGTGATTGCACCGGTGAAGATCTTGGCGAGCACATCACCGCTGACGGCCACGTTGTCGACGCCGGGCAGGTTGTAGGCCAGCGCCACCGGGCCGAAGACCAGCGGGAGGTTCCAGG
>NZ_JBPCSX010000050.1:0-11242 GCF_051006775.1 Mycobacterium sp. | reverse complement strand
TTACGCCGTTCCGGCGGCGATGGGCGCCAAGATGGCCTGCCCGGACACCGAGGTGTGGGCCATCGACGGCGACGGCTGCTTCCAGATGACCAACCAGGAACTGGCCACCTGCGCGGTCGAGGGCGTGCCGATCAAGGTGGCGCTGATCAACAACGGCAACCTGGGCATGGTGCGCCAGTGGCAGACGCTGTTCTACGGCGAGCGCTACAGCAACACCAACCTGGGCACGCACGGCGTGCGCATCCCGGACTTCGTCAAGCTGGCCGAGGCGCTCGGTTGCGTCGGATTGCGTTGCGAGCGTGCCGAAGACGTGGCCGACGTGATCAATGCGGCGCGCGCGATCAACGATCGCCCGGTGGTGATCGACTTCATCGTCGGCGCCGACGCTCAGGTGTGGCCGATGGTGGCCGCCGGCACCGGGAATGACGAGATCATGGCGGCCCGCAATATTCGCCCGCTGTTCGATGAGGACAACTCCGAGGGACGCGCATGAGCACCACCGTCACCCACACTCTGTCGGTCCTCGTCGAGGACAAGCCCGGCGTGCTGGCCCGCGTGGCGGCGCTGTTCTCCCGGCGTGGATTCAACATCCAGTCGCTGGCGGTCGGTCCCACCGAGCAGAAGGACATGTCCCGCATGACCATCGTGGTCACCGCCGAGGAGACTCCGCTGGAGCAGATCACCAAACAGCTCAACAAGCTGATCAACGTGATCAAGATCGTCGAGCAGGATGACGACAACATGGTTGCCCGGCAGTTGGCGCTGATCAAGATCCGCACCGACGCCGCCACCCGCGGTCAGGTCATCGAAGCGGTGAACCTGTTCCGCGCCAAGATCATCGACGTCTCCACCGAGTCGTTGACGATCGAGGCCACCGGCACCCAGGAGAAGCTCGAAGCACTGCTGAAGGTGCTCGAACCGTATGGCATCCGCGAGACCGTGCAATCCGGTGTGGTAGCACTGTCGCGCGGCCCCAAAGGTATGACGAACGCTAAATAGCTCGGAACTAAGAAAAGGAAACACACACGTGGCAATCGAGATGTTCTATGACGACGACGCCGACCTGTCGATCATTCAGGGCCGCAAGGTCGGCGTTATCGGCTACGGCAGCCAGGGCCACGCGCACTCGCTGAGCCTGCGCGACTCCGGCGTGCAGGTGAAGGTGGGCCTCAAGGAGGGCTCCAAGTCCCGGGAGAAAGTCACCGAGCAGGGTCTGGAGGTCGACACTCCCGCCGAGGTCGCCAAGTGGGCTGACGTGATCATGCTGCTGGCACCCGACACCGCGCAGGCCGAGATCTTCAAGAAAGACATCGAGCCCAACCTCAAGGCCGGCGATGCGCTGTTCTTCGGGCACGGCCTCAACATCCACTTCGGTCTGATCAAGCCGCCGGCTGACGTCACCATCGGCATGGTCGCCCCCAAGGGCCCCGGCCACCTGGTGCGCCGCCAGTTCGTCGACGGCAAGGGCGTGCCCTGCCTGGTTGCCATCGAGCAGGACCCGACGGGCCAGGGTCTGGCCCTTGCCCTTTCGTATGCCAAGGGCATCGGCGGTACCCGGGCCGGTGTCATCAAGACCACCTTCAAGGACGAGACCGAGACCGACCTGTTCGGTGAGCAGGCCGTATTGTGCGGCGGCACTGAGGAATTGGTCAAGACCGGCTTCGAGGTGATGGTCGAGGCGGGCTACGCGCCGGAGCTGGCCTACTTCGAGGTGCTGCACGAGCTCAAGCTGATCGTCGACCTGATGTACGAGGGCGGTATCGCACGGATGAATTATTCGGTGTCCGACACCGCGGAGTACGGCGGCTACCTGTCGGGCCCGCGAGTCATCGACGCCGACACCAAGAAGCGGATGAAGCAGATCCTCGCCGAGATCCAGGACGGCACCTTCGTCAAGCGCCTGGTCGCCAACATGGAGGGCGGCAACAAAGAACTCGAGGGCCTGCGCAAGAAGAACGCCGAGCACCCCATCGAGGTCACCGGCAAGAAGCTGCGCGACCTGATGAGCTGGGTCGATCGGCCGCTGACCGACACGGCCTAATTCCACACGCGATTTCGGCGCGGTTTCGAGCGGCAGACGCTGGAAACCGCGCCGAATTGCGTCAGGGGGCGAGTGTGGGCACGCCTAGCCCGAACTCCCGCTTGAGCACCGTCCGCGCCGCGTAGTAGCCGCTCATACCGTGCACGCCGCCGCCGGGCGGGGTGGCTGAGGAGCACAGGTAGGCACCCTTGATCGGGGTCGTCCACGGGTTGACGCGCGGGGTGGGGCCCAGGATTGCGCGCACCACCGAGTTGCCGCCCACGCCGATATCCCCGCCGACGTAGTTGGCGTCATGTTCGTGTAACCGCGACGCCGGGATCGACCGTGCGGCCACGACGATATCGCCGAAGCCGGGTGCGAACCGTTCCATCACCGCGGTGATGGTGGCCGTCTGGTCGACCGTGGAACCGGCCGGCACATGGGCGTAGGTCCAGAACGGCCGGCGGCCCGCCGCGTCGATTCGACTGGGGTCCGCGGTGAAGGACTGGGCTGCCAGCACCATCGGCCACTCCGCATGTCGACCCGCTGCGATCTGACGTTCGGCCTCGGCCATCTGGGTTCTGCTGCCACCCAGATGTAGAGTTGCCGCGCCGGACAGGCGCGTATCGGCCCACGGAATATCCTGCGCGAGAACGAAATCCACCTTGGCTACGCCGGGGCCGTAGGTATAGCGGCGCAGTGCTTTGGCGTAGCGCTCGGGCATCTCAGCGCCGTATATGTCCAGCAGCGCCGTCGGCGCGGTGTCGTAGAGCACCACACCGGACGGGGGAGAGGTGACCGTCACCCCGGTGTGCAGTTCGCCGCCGTGGGCGCGCAGATCGGCGATCAGGGCGTCGGCGATGGCCTGGCTGCCGCCGACCGGCACCGGCCAACCGGAGGTGTGCGCCAGGGTGGCCAGCAGCAGACCGGCGCCGGCGGCCACCAGGGAGGGCATTCTGGCGATGGTGTGTGCGGCGACACCGGTGAACAGCGCGCGGGCGTCATCGCCGCGCAGGGTTCCCCAGGCCGGTGTGCCCTGCTCGAGCATCCGCTGGGCCAGTAGTGCTGCGGCCGGCAGATCCGGCGGTAGCGATCGCTTGTCACCGATCAGGAAGCGCACCACGTCATCGCCATGGGCGGTCAGCGGACCCAGCAGGTGCCGCCAGGAGTCGCCATGCGTCAGACCCGCGCAGGTGCGCTCGAGGTCCTGGTAGGCGAGAACGGCCGGCCGGCCGGTCAGCGGATTGGCATAGGAGATCTCCGGGACCGCCAACCCCACCCCGCGGGCGCGCAGGTCGAATTCGGCGAAGAACGGCGAGGCCAGCGCCAACGGGTGGATCGCCGAGCAGATGTCATGACCGATATCGGAGAACTCGGGGTCCGGCAGGGTCCGCGAGCCACCGCCCAGGGTCGGCTGGGCCTCCAGTACCTGCACCGACAAACCGGCTCTGGCGCATACGACGGCTGCGCTGAGCCCATTCGGGCCGCTGCCGACGACCGTGACATCCACTCACTGATTAGACCCCATTAGTCTGTCCAGGTGACTCTGCCTGTTGTTTTGATCGCCGACAAACTTGCCGAATCGACCGTCGCCGCCCTTGGCGATCAGGTCGAGGTCCGCTGGGTCGACGGCCCGGACCGCCCGAAACTGCTCGAAGCCGTCGCCGATGCCGACGCGCTGCTGGTGCGTTCGGCCACCACCGTCGACGCCGAGGTGATCGCAGCGGCCCCGAAGCTGAAGATCATCGCCCGCGCCGGCGTCGGCCTGGACAACGTCGATGTGGAGGCAGCCACCGCCGCGGGTGTGCTGGTGGTCAATGCCCCCACCTCCAACATCCACAGCGCGGCCGAGCACGCTGTGGCGCTGCTGCTGTCCACCGCGCGCCAGATCCCGGCAGCCGACGCGACGCTGAAGGAGAAGACCTGGAAGCGTTCCAAGTTCAACGGTGTGGAGCTGTTCGGCAAGACCGTCGGCGTGGTGGGGTTGGGCCGTATCGGCCAGCTTGTCGCCCACCGGCTGGCCGCCTTCGACACCCACGTGATCGCGTATGACCCCTACGTGCCGCCGGCCCGCGCCGCGCAGATGGGGATCGAACTGCTACCCCTCGATGACGTACTGGCCCGCGCCGACTTCATCTCGGTGCACCTGCCCAAGACCAAGGAGACTGCCGGGCTTCTGAACAAGGAGGCGCTGGCCAAGACCAAGCCCGGCGTGATCATCGTCAATGCCGCCCGCGGCGGACTGATCGACGAACAGGCCCTGGCCGACGCCATCAAGAGCGGCCATGTGCGCGCCGCCGGTCTGGATGTTTTCTCGACCGAGCCGTGTACCGACAGCCCGCTGTTCGACCTGCCCGAGGTCGTCGTCACCCCGCACCTGGGTGCGTCCACCTCCGAGGCGCAGGACCGGGCCGGCACCGATGTCGCCGAGAGCGTCAAGCTCGCACTGGCCGGGGAGTTCGTGCCCGACGCCGTCAACGTCGCCGGCGGTGCGGTCAGCGAGACGGTCGCCCCGTGGCTGGAACTGGTCCGCAAGCTCGGCGTGCTGGTCGGGGTGCTGGCCACCGAGCCGCCCGAGAGTCTCACCGTGACGGTAGCCGGTGAGATCTCCTCGGAAGACGTTGGTGTGCTGAAGCTTTCGGCGCTGCGCGGTCTGTTCTCGACGATGACCGATCAACAGGTCACCTTTGTCAACGCCCCGGCCCTGGCTGCCGAACGTGGCCTGGACGCCGACCTGGCCACCCACAGTGAGAGTCCGAATCATCGCAGTCTGGTCGATGTGCGGGTCGTCGGTCCGGACGGCTCGGCGGTCAATGTCGCCGGCACGCTGTCCGGCACCCAGGAGGTGCAGAAGATCGTCGGCATCAACGGCCGCAGCTTCGATCTGCGCGCCGAGGGTGTGAACCTGATCCTGCACTACGGCGACAAGCCGGGTGCGCTCGGCAAGATCGGAACGATCCTCGGCGCGGCGAACGTGAACATCGAGGCGGCGCAGCTGAGTCAGGATGCCGCCGGTGGCGGTGCCACCGTGATGCTGCGGGTCGACCGCGATGTGCCGACCGAGGTGCAGACCGCGATCCGCGATGCGGTCGAGGCGACTCTGGTGGAAACGGTGGACCTTTCGTGAAACTCGCCGTGATCCCCGGCGACGGGATCGGCCCCGAAGTCATCGCCGAGGCTCTGCTGGTGCTTGACGCGGTGCTGCCCGGGGTGGAGAAGACACACTTCGACGTCGGCGCCAAGCGTTTCCACGCCACCGGCGAGGTGCTGCCCGAGGGAATGCTCGACGAACTGCGCGCCCATGACGCAATCCTGCTCGGCGCCATCGGTGATCCGTCGGTGCCCAGCGGTGTGCTGGAACGCGGATTGCTGCTCAAGACCCGCTTCGAACTCGATCATCACGTGAACCTGCGCCCGAGTCGTCGCTACAGCGGGGTCACCAGCCCGCTGGCCGGTAACCCGGAGATCGACTTCGTCGTCGTCCGCGAAGGCACCGAGGGTCCCTACACGGGCAACGGCGGGGCTCTGCGCGTCGGTACCCCGCACGAGGTGGCCACCGAGGTCAGCGTCAACACCGCATACGGCGTCACCAGGGTGGTGCGGTACGCCTTCGATCTGGCACGCAAGCGGCGCAAGCATCTGACGCTGGTGCACAAGAACAATGTGCTGGTGTTCGCCGGCGGCATGTGGACGCGGATCTTCGCCGAGATCGGTAGGGAATACCCCGACGTCGAGGTGGCGTATCAGCACATCGACGCCGCCACCATCTATATGGTCACCGATCCTGGCCGCTATGACGTGATCGTCACCGACAACCTGTTCGGCGACATCATCACCGACCTGGCAGGTGCGGTCAGCGGCGGGATCGGCCTGGCCGCCAGCGGCAATATCGACGCCACCGGAACCAATCCGTCGATGTTCGAACCTGTGCACGGCAGTGCCCCCGATATCGCCGGCAAGGGAATCGCCGATCCGACCGCCGCGGTGTCCAGTGTGGCTCTGCTGCTGTCTCACCTCGGTGAGGATGCCGCGGCCGCCCGGGTCGACGCCGCGGTCGTCGATCACCTTGCCACCCGCGGCGAGGCGAAGCTGTCCACCACAGAGGTCGGCGAGCGTATTCGGGCCCGGCTCTAACCCGAAATCGCCTCGTGCAGAACGGTTTCAACCCGCGTATCGAACGAGCCGGCAACGCTCAGCAGCGGCAGATCGGGGTTCTCGGCGAAGATCCCGGCGAGTATCTGCTGGGAGGTTGTTCGGGCGTGTGACCCATCGCGCTGGGGGTCGGGCTGCCAGGGCAGATCATCCTGGCACCACACCACCAAGCCGCTGCGCGTCGTCCACTCCAGGGCCCGGGGTAGCAACGAGTCGTCCTCGTAGTACTGGATGCTGTACACCGCGGTCATCAGTGGACCGCTGTCGGACACGGCCCAGTCCAGACCGGTTAGATCCGCCTGCCGCAGCGCGCGCACCTCTGCCTCGCGGTGTTCGGCCATCACGGCAGCCTGCTCGGTGGGCAACGGGACCCGACCCTCGCGCTCAACCCACTCCCGCAGGAACTCGGAGATGACGATCGCCGGCAGTCGCCCACCAAGAGCTTCGGCCAGAGTGGACTTCCCGGTGCATTCCCCGCCAACAACGGAGATCAGCTCAGGCACTGGCCGCCGACGGCGAGGGCTGGGCGTGGGCCGCGGCGCGGGATGACCAGGCCCGCCAGCCGGCGATGGCCATCAGGATGAGGACCGCGTAGAACAGCGATGTGAAGTAGAGGCCCTGACTGGCGTAGAGCACCGCACCGACGGTGTTCACCGCGATCCACACCGGCCAGTTCTCCATCTTCTGCAGGACCATCAGCAGCTGGCCGGCTATCGACCCCACCAGCATGAAGGCGTCACCCCAGGTGGCCGCCCCGCCGATGCTCTGCAGCAGTGGTGCGATCAGCGCCCACAGGACCACGAATGCGACGGCGCCACGGATACGCGCGGCAGATGTGAGCCAGCCGGGCATCTGCACACCTTCCCGGCCCCAGGAGAACCAGCCCCAGATGGCCGCGGCCATGAAGATCGTCTGCATGGCAGCGGAGGCGAACAGGTGGAACTCCACGAACAGCCAGCCGTACAGCAGGCTCGACAGGAAGTAGAAGGGCCACGTCCAACGGGTTCCGCGGATACCAAGGCTGATGGCCAGGAAGGCCAGGATCACCGCGGCGAATTCGATGGCGGTGATGTCGTAGTCCCACATCGTGAAGAGCACAGTCATGGTCGACGCTCCCTACCCGGCATTACCCGGACGGTCATGCGGTCGGTGACGCGGTATGCCACCTTCTCAGACCGGTTGCCCGGACTCCCGCGGTTGTGTCGGCCCACCCGGTTGGTCGGCCGGCACCAATGGTATCGCCAGAACCGGGAATAGGGCACAGAGCGCGAACGCGGCCGGGTAGCCCGCCGTCCCGATCAATGCGCCGAACAACGGCGGTGTCAGGCCGGTGGCGAGTAACTGGCTGGTGTTCTGTGCACCGAGTGCGCGCCCGCTCCAGAACGGGCCGGCGATCTCGGCGATCGCGGTGAAGGCAAGACCGTTGTCGGTGACGGTGATCACCGACGCGACCAGCATGAGCGCGACACTCCATCCGGAGTCCAGTGCATCGGTGAGAGCCAGCAGTGCCATGGTGGTCGCCGCAACGGCTGCGATGATGCGGATCGGCTGCAGCCGCAACCCGACCCGGTCCGACCACCGTCCGGCGGCGATGCGTCCGAGCGCTCCGAGGATCTGGGAAACGGTCACCAGAACGCCCGCCGATGTCGGCGACCAGCCGCGCTCGGCGATGAGCCACACCAGCGTGAAGGTCCACAGCAATGCCTGGGGGACAACGAGCAGCACCGAGACCGCATGGATACGCCACAGTGTCGAGGACCCGCGGTACGGGTTGGCCAGATCCGCGGCGGGTGCCTCGCTGCGGGGTGGTCGCGGCGGGTCGGTGACGGCGAACAGACACACGACCGCGGCCAGCGCGCAGACCGCCGCCGGGAACAGCATGGCCGGCCCGGCGCCGTATCTGGCCGCCAAGCCCGGGATCACCAGCGCGCCCAGGCCCACGCCCAAGGGTTGCGCGGTCTGCCGGATGCCCATCGCCAGGCCACGCTGCTCGGGCGGGAACCAGCCGACCACCAGCCGACCGCTGGCGGAATTGCTACTCGCGGCGGCCATTCCGCCGAGGAAGAAGAAGACGGACATGAGCAGCAGGGAGTGCGAGAACGCCGCGGCCACTGACGCCGCCGCAGTGAGCGCCGAGCCGACCCACAGAACGAACCGCTCACCGAGGCGGTCCGTCAGGTAACCCCAGGGGATCAGGGTGAACACCATGCCGAACTTCGGCATTGCCGAGATCAGGCCGGCCTGCGCCAGATCCGTGCCCACGCCCAGGTCCCGGTCCAGGGTGGGGATCAGGAAGGCCGTCCCGTTGATGAAGACGTTGGCGAACAACGTCGCCCCGAGTGCGATACCGAGCAGAGACCAGCGACGCAGGCTGCTGATCGCATCGGTCACCACGCCACTAGGCTGTCATGAATGCGCCTAGCCCGTATCGCCAGCCCCGACGCGGTCGCCTTCGTCAGTATCGAGGGTGAGCCGGGTCACGAGACCGCCCGCGAGATCGCCGAGCACCCCTTCGGCACACCCACTTTCACCGGACGGACCTGGCCCCTGGCGGAGGTCCGCCTGCTCGCACCGATCCTGGCCAGCAAGGTCGTCTGCATGGGCAAGAATTACCTCGAGCACATCAAGGAGATGGGCGGCAGTACCGGTCCGCAATCCGAGGATCCGATCATCTTCCTCAAGCCCAATACCTCCATCATCGGACCGGGCGTGCCGATCCAACTGCCCGCCAATGCATTTCCGGTGCACCATGAGGGTGAGCTGGCCGTGGTGATCGGCCGGCCCTGCAAGGACGTGCCGGCGGCACGGGCCGCCGAGAACATCCTCGGCTACACGATCGCCAATGACGTCTCCGCCCGCGACCAGCAGAAGGCCGACGGCCAGTGGATGCGTGCCAAAGGACATGACACGTTCTGCCCGGTGGGCCCGTGGATCGTCACCGATCTCGACGCCTCCGATCTGGAAATCCGGACCGAGGTCAACGGTGAAGTGCGGCAGCGCAGCCGGACCTCGCTGATGATCCATGACATCGGCGCCATCATCGAATGGATCTCGGCGGTGATGACCCTGCTGCCGGGCGATCTGATCCTGACCGGCACACCGGCCGGTGTCGGTCCGCTCGAGCACGGCGACACCGTCAGCGTCACCGTCGAGGGCATCGGGACGCTGACGAATCCGGTTATCCGGAAGGGCCTCTGATGACAGGTTCGAGTATGAGTACCCCTGTGCGCGTGCGGTTCTGCCCGTCGCCGACTGGAACCCCGCATGTGGGACTGGTGCGCACCGCGTTGTTCAACTGGGCCTACGCCCGTCACACCGGCGGAACGTTCGTGTTCCGCATCGAGGACACCGACGCCGCCCGCGACTCCGAGGACAGCTACGCCGCGATCCTGGACGCGTTGCGGTGGCTGGGACTGGACTGGGATGAGGGCCCGGAAGTCGGCGGCCCGTATGTGCCGTACCGGCAGTCCCAGCGCGGTGAGATCTACCGCGACGTCGCGGCCCGCCTGCTCGAGTCGGGGGAGGCCTACCTCGCCTACTCGACACCCGAGGAGGTCGAGGCCCGGCACGTCGCAGCCGGACGGAATGTGAAGCTCGGCTATGACAACTACGACCGTGACCTCACCGCGGATCAGCGGGCCGCATTCGAGGCCGAGGGCCGTCAACCCGTGCTGCGGCTGCGGATGCCTGACACCGACATCAGCTGGCACGATCTGGTGCGCGGGGAGACGACGTTCGCGGCCGGCACGGTTCCCGACTTCGCGCTGACCCGTGCATCCGGCGAGCCGCTCTACACACTGGTCAATCCGGTCGACGACGCCGTCATGAAGATCACCCATGTGCTGCGCGGCGAGGACCTGCTGCCGTCAACGCCCCGTCAGCTCGCGCTGCACCAGGCTCTGATCCGGATCGGAGTGGGGGAGGTGATTCCGCACTATGCTCACCTGCCAACGGTTCTGGGTGACGGCACCAAGAAGCTGTCCAAACGTGATCCGCAGTCGAACCTGTTCCTGCATCGCGACCGCGGCTTCCTGCCCGAGGGCCTGCTGAACTATCTCGCGCTGCTCGGCTGGGGCATCGCCGATGACCACGACGTCTTCTCCCTCGATGAGATGGTGCGCGCGTTCGATGTCGTCGACGTCAACTCCAACCCGGCACGCTTCGATCAGAAGAAGGCCGACGCCATCAACGCCGAACACATCCGGCGTCTCGACGCCGGCGAGTTCGCCCGTCGCGTGAAGTCCTTCTTCGATGAGCACGGCCACGACACCGGCCTTGACGAGGCCGGCTTCGGGACTGCCGCTGAACTCGTCCAGACCCGGGTGGTGGTGCTCTCCGACGCCTGGGATCTGCTGAAGTTCTTCAACGACGACGTCTATGCGATCGACCCGAAGGCCGGCGCCAAAGAGCTCACCGGCGAGGCGGTCGATGTGTTGGATTCCGCACTGGGTGCGCTCGACGGACTGGGCGAGTGGACCGCCGGCGCTATCGAGGAGGCGCTCAAGGGCGCGCTCATCGATGGGCTGGGTCTCAAGCCGCGCAAGGCCTTCGGTCCGATCCGGGTCGCGGTCACCGGAGCGACGGTCAGCCCGCCGCGGTATGAGTCGATGGAACTGCTGGGCTCCGAACGCAGCCTGCACCGGCTGCGCGAGGCCCGCGACGGAGCCGCCCGAAATCTTTGGTAGTCTGCTGTGCGGCCCTGGATAGCTGGTTCTGACCAGCCGTTATAGGTCGCCAATGGGGTATGGTGTAATTGGCAACACAGCTGATTCTGGTTCAGCCATTCTAGGTTCGAGTCCTGGTACCCCAGCAATTATGTCGGCCCTGACCGTTCGGTTATGCTGTCTGACGTTCCGGCCCCCGTCGTCTAGCGGCCTAGGACGCCGCCCTCTCACGGCGGTAGCGTGGGTTCGAATCCCATCGGGGGTACAAGCTCTTCCCGCAAGCGCTCGTAGACCGTCAGGCCGGTGCAGTTGAACCGGCGAGCGGCATGGCCGGCAATCCCAATTTGTTGTGATCCCACGAACGGACCCGGCTGGTGTTGATACGCACCGCGACCCGCTTGTTCAT
>NZ_JBPCSX010000049.1:0-18048 GCF_051006775.1 Mycobacterium sp. | reverse complement strand
GTCCAAGCCCGTGCTGGTGAAGTCCGCAGAGCGCGGTGAGTTCGTGCTCGATCACGGCGCGGTAGTCGTCACCGGAATCACCTCGTGCACCAACACCTCCAACCCGTCGGTCATGCTCGGCGCCGCTCTGCTTGCCAAGAAGGCCGTCGAGAAAGGGCTGACCACCAAACCGTGGGTCAAGACCAACATGGCACCGGGTTCACAGGTGGTCACTGACTACTACGAGAAGGCCGGCCTCTGGCCGTACCTGGAGAAGCTGGGCTACTACCTCGGCGGCTACGGATGCACCACCTGCATCGGCAACACCGGCCCGCTGCCCGACGAGATCTCCAAGGCGGTCAACGACAACGACCTGTCGGTGGCGGCCGTGCTCTCCGGTAACCGCAACTTCGAGGGACGCATCTCCCCCGACGTCAAGATGAACTACCTGGCTTCCCCTCCACTGGTGATCGCGTACGGCATCGCCGGAACGATGGACTTCGATTTCGAGTCCGATCCGCTGGGCAAGGACACGCACGGCAACGACGTGTTCCTCAAGGACATCTGGCCGTCGCAGAAGGAGATCGAGGACACCATCGCCTCCTCGATCAACCGGAAGATGTTCACCGACAGCTACGCCGACGTCTACAAGGGCGACGAGCGCTGGCAGAACCTGCCCACGCCCTCGGGCAACACCTTCGCCTGGGATCCCAAGTCGACCTATGTGCGAAAGCCCCCGTACTTCGACGGAATGCCCGCCGACCCGCAGCCGGTTGCCGATATCACCGGGGCCAGAGTGCTTGCACTGCTCGGCGATTCGGTGACCACCGACCACATCTCGCCTGCCGGCAGCATCAAGAAGGGCACCCCTGCCGCTCAGTACCTGGAGGCCAACGGCGTCAAGCCGGAAGACTTCAACTCGCTGGGCTCCCGGCGCGGCAACCACGAGGTGATGATCCGCGGCACCTTCGCCAACATCCGGTTGAGCAATCAGGTGCTGGCCGGGCTCGGCGAAGTCGTCTCCGGGGGCTACACCCGCGACTTCACCAAGCCTGATGCGCCGCAGGCGTTCATCTACGACGCCGCGCAGAACTACGCGGCCAAGAAGATCCCGCTGGTGGTGCTTGGCGGTAAGGAGTACGGCTCGGGATCGTCTCGGGACTGGGCCGCCAAGGGCACCAGCCTGCTCGGCGTGCGCGCGGTGATCACCGAGTCATTCGAGCGTATTCACCGGTCGAATCTCATTGGTATGGGTGTGATCCCGCTGCAGTTCCCCGCCGGTGAATCGGCGAAGTCGCTGAAACTCGACGGCACCGAGGTATTCGACATCACCGGTATCGAAGAGCTCAACAAGGGCAAGACCCCGAAGACGGTGCACGTCAAGGCCACCAAGTCCGACGGTTCGGCGGTCGAGTTCGACGCGGTTGTGCGCATCGACACCCCCGGCGAGGCGGACTACTACCGCAACGGCGGCATCCTGCAGTACGTGCTGCGCAACATGCTGCGGGCCGGGTCGGCCTAGCCGGCCGATCGGAGGCGGTGGCAGAAATGCCCCGAGTCAGCGCGGATCACCTGGCCGCGCGTCGTCGCCAGATACTGGACGGCGCGCGCCGGTGCTTCGCCGAACACGGCTACGACAAGGCAACTGTCCGCAGGCTCGAGCAGGCCATCGGTTTGTCGCGAGGCGCGATCTTTCACCACTTCCGCGACAAGGACACGCTGTTCTTCGAGCTTGCGCGCGAGGATGCCGCGCGAATGGCCGACGTGGCCGCCCGCGAGGGCCTGATTCAGGTTATGCGCGAAATGCTTGCCGCACCTGAGGAATTCGACTGGCTGGCCACCCGCCTGGAGATCGCCCGCAAGCTGCGCAACGATCCGGTCTTCCAGCAGGGCTGGGCACAACGTTCGGCCGCTCTGGCCGCGGCCACCACCGGCCGGCTGCAGCGTCAACGGCAGGCCGGCCGGGTGCGCCAGGACATCCCCGGCGACGTCATCCAGTGCTACCTGGACCTGGTCCTCGACGGCCTGGTGGCACGGCTGGCCGCTGGCGAGGATCCGGCACGGCTGTCTGCGGTCCTCGATCTCGTTGAGGATTCAGTGCGACGCCGCACCGACTGACGCGTCAGGCCAGTTCGATCAGGGTCGCGTAGTCCTCGGACCAGTGGTCCTCGGTTCCGTCCGGTAGCAGTACCACGCGCTGCGGTTCCAGCGCCTCGGCTGCCCCCGGATCGTGGGTCACCAGCACCACCGCACCGGCGTAACTGCGCAGTGCATCCAGTACCTGCTCCCGGGATGCCGGGTCGAGGTTGTTGGTCGGCTCGTCGAGCAGCAGCACGTTGGCGGTCGAGGCGACCAGGCCGGCCAGCGCAAGTCGGGTCTTCTCGCCGCCGGAGAGCGTGCCCGCGGGCTGATCGAGTTGCGGGCCGGTGAACATGAATGCACCCAGCAGGCTTCGCAGATCCTGCTCACCGGTGTCGGGGGCGGCGTGACGGATGTTCTCCCAGACCGTCGACGTGTTGTCGAGGGTGTCATGCTCCTGGGCGAAATAGCCGATCTTGCAGCCGTGCCCGGGTTCGATGGCGCCGGCATCCGGCTTCTCGGTGCCGGCCAGCACCCGTAGCAGCGTGGTCTTGCCCGCACCGTTGAGGCCCAGCACCACCACCCGGGAACCCCGGTCGATGGCCAGATCCACTCCGGTGAAAACTTCCAGGGACCCATAGGTCTTGGTGAGGCCCTTCGCCATCAGCGGAGTCTTCCCGCAGGAGGCCGGAACGGGGAATCGGATCTTGGCCACCTTGTCGGCCACCCGCTCGTCGTCGAGGGCGGACATCATCCGCTCGGCACGACGCAACATATTCTGGGCTGCAACGGCTTTGGTGGCCTTGGCCCCCATCTTCGCGGCCTGGGTGCGCAACGCGGAGGCCTTCTTCTCGGCATTGGCGCGTTCGCGCCGACGGCGCTGCTCATCGGTGGCCCGGGCGTCGAGATATTTCTGCCAACCCATGTTGTAGACGTCGGCCTCACCGCGAACCGCGTCGAGGAACCACACCCGGTTGACCACCTCGGCAAGCAGGTTCACGTCGTGGCTGATGATTACCAGACCGCCGCTGTAATTCTTGAGAAAGTCACGCAGCCAGCCGATCGAGTCTGCGTCGAGGTGGTTGGTCGGTTCATCGAGCAGCAGCGTGGTGTCGGTTCCGGAGCCACTCTCGCTGGCGGCGAAAAGGATTCGCGCAAGCTCAACCCGGCGGCGCTGACCGCCGGACAGGGTGCGCAACGGCTGGGTGAGTACGCGCTCCGCCAGCCCCAGGCTCGCGCAGATCCGCCCCGCCTCACTCTCGGCCGCATACCCGCCGAGTGCGGCGAAGCGTTCCTCGAGTTGACCGTAACGCCGAATGGCTTTATCGCGTTCGGCGTCGTCGACCACCTCGGCCATCAGGACCTGTTGCTTCTCCAGGTCGGCCAGCAGCGTGTCGAGTCCGCGGGCCGACAGCACCCGATCGCGAGCCAGCACCTCGAGGTCGCCCTCGCGTGGGTCCTGCGGCAGATAGCCGACCTCGCCACTGCGGGCCACCGTGCCGGCATAGGGATCGCCCTCGCCGGCCAGGATCCGCATCGTCGTGGTCTTGCCCGCACCGTTGCGCCCGACAAGACCGATCCGGTCGCCGGGCGCAATCCGCAGTGCCGGCCCCTCAGCGAGCAGCAGCGTGCGCGCTCCGGCGCGGACCTCGAGGTCCGTTGCGGTGATCACGGGCGCCGCTCCTCCTCATCGCTTCGCTCTGCATCGTCGGCGGCGTGAATCCCGGGCGCCGCTGTCAACAACTACTTCTCGTCGGTGAAGACCGGGGGGCGACCCTGTGCGCGCGCGGCGACCGCCTCTTCGAAGTTTGCGGTGAGCAGGCGCACATAGAGCTGCCCGAGGCCCTCGGCCTGCATGTGTCCCTCCAGGGTACCGGCGTCCAGCCCGGTCCACAGCGTCCGCTTGGTCAGCTCTGTGCCCGGCCGGGAGAATCCGGCGATCCGTTCCGCGATCCCATAGCAGGTAACCAGCAGGTCTGCGACGGGCACCTGGCTCGACACCAACCCGATCCGCTCGGCCTCCTCAGCGCTGACATCGCGGCCGGTGAGCATGATCTCAAAAGCGCGGGAGGATCCGATCGCCCGCGGAAGCAGATAGCTCAGGCCCAGCTCGCTGGCGGTCAGGCCGTTATTGATGCCGGCCGCGCGGAAGTAGGCGTCGGCTGCAGCCACCCGGATATCAGCGGCCAGCGCCAGGCACAGGCCGCCGCCGATCGCCGCCCCGTTGACCGCGGCGATGATCGGCTGGTGCAGCCGCCGCATGGCAAGGATCACCTCGTCGAGGATCTCCATAGAGCGCAGCGCGTAGGTGGGCTTGGTCAAACCCGCCACATGGGGCACTGCACCGGCGGATTTGTGGTCGGCACCCGAGGAGAAACCGCGCCCCGCCCCGGTGAGCACGACGACCCGCACATCGTTGTCGTGGTGCAACTGAGCGAGGGCGTCGCGCAGCGGGATCATGACGTCGAACGCCATGGAGTTCATCCGCTCGGGCCGGTTCAAGGTCACCAGCGCGATGCCGGGTCGGGGGCGGTCGATCAATACGAAGTCAGACTGGCTCACCCGTGCACGCTATCGCGAGGCAGCCCCGGTACGGCTCAGAGATCCTCGGCCGCGTCGAGGTCCAGATCACGCACCTGCTGGATGACGGCCTCGAGCTGGGCCGGCGGAAGCGCACCGGCTTGGTTGAACACCAGCTGGCCCTTCTTGAAGGCCATCAGCGTCGGGATGGCACGGATCTCGGCCCGGGCAGCCAGCTGTTCCTGCGCCTCGGTGTCGACCTTGCCGAACACGATGTCGGGGTGCTTCTCGGAGGACGCGGTGAAGGTCGGCGCGAATGCGCGACACGGACCGCACCACGAGGCCCAGAAGTCGACCAGCACGATGTCGTTGCCGTCGACGGTGTCATTGAAGTTCTGTTCGGTCAGGTCCTGGGTAGCCATATCGGTCCTAACGCCCGGCACCGGTGCCGGTGTTCCCGGCTCGTGCTGACCTGACCCGCTTCAGACGGTGAACCCCAGCGCCCTGAGTTGATCTCGGCCGTCGTCGGTGATCTTGTCCGGACCCCACGGCGGGTTCCACACCCAGTTGAGTTTCACCGCGCTGACCAGACCGGCGCCCACCAGTGCGGTGTTCACCTGATCCTCGATCACATCGGTCAGCGGGCAGGCCGCCGAGGTCAGCGTCATATCGACCACCGCCACCGTGCCACTGTCGGCGCTCTCGACGTTGAGCCCGTAGACCAGACCCAAGTCCACGACGTTGATCCCGAGTTCGGGGTCAACCACGTCGCGCATGGCCTCCTCAAGGTCGGCCAGCATTTCCTCGCTGACGATGTCGCTCATGCGTGTCCCTTCCGGTCATTACTTAACAACGTCGCCTCGGTGATGGCGGCCTTGAACGCCAGCCAGCCCAGTAGCGCGCATTTCACCCGGGCGGGATATTTCGACACTCCGGCGAAGGCTATCCCGTCGCCGATCACATCCTCATCGCCGTCGATGGCTCCTCGCGAGGTGATCATCTCGTTGAAGGCTTCCACGGTCTTGATCGCATCACCGACGGATGCGCCGATCACCTGGTCTGCCAGCACCGAGGTGGCGGCCTGGCTGATCGAGCAGCCCTGCCCGTCATAGGACACGTCGGTCACCTGCTCTCCGTCGCCGGACAGCGTCACCCGCAGGGTGACTTCGTCTCCGCAGGTGGGATTGACGTGCCGCACCTCGGCGCTGAACGGTTCGCGCAGCCCGCGATGGTGCGGATGTTTGTAGTGGTCCAGGATCACCTCCTGGTACATCTGTTCCAGACGCATCCGCTCGACCTATCCCCGCCGGTCCCCGAAGAACTCGATCGCCCGCCGCACACCAGCGACCAACCGTTCCACCTCATCGAGGGTGTTGTAGACCGCGAACGAGGCCCGCACGCTGGCGGCAAGCCCGAACCGTCGGTGCAATGGCGCTGCGCAGTGGTGCCCGACCCGTACCGCCACCCCGTCGTCGTCGAGCACCTGCCCGACATCGTGGGCGTGCACACCGTCGACAACGAAGGCCACCGGCGAACGACGCAGGGAAGGGTCTGCGGGACCGACGATACGAACCTGAGGAATCTCGGCGAGGCCGTCAAGGGTTGCCTCGACCAACCGATGCTCGTGGGCGGCGACCGCGGCCATCCCGATTCCGGCGAGATAGTTTGCGGCCGTGCCTAATCCGACCACCTGGGTGATCATCTGGGTGCCGGCCTCGAATCGCTGCGGCGGCGCGCAATAGGTGGCCGACTCCATGGTGACCGTCTCGATCATCGAACCGCCGGTGAGGAACGGCGGCAACTCGGCGAGCAGTTCGTGACGCCCGTAGACCGCGCCGACTCCGGTCGGGCCGAGCATCTTGTGACCGGAGAATGCGGCGAAATCAACGCCGAGGGAACGGAAGTCGACCGGCGCGTTGGGCACCGACTGGCAGGCGTCGAGCACCGTCAGCGCCCCGACCTCCCTGGCGCGCCTGACCAGCTCCTGCACTGGAGCGCCGGTACCGGTCACATTCGAGTGGTGGGTGAACGCGACCACCTTGACCCGCTCGTCGAGTTGTAGCGAGTCCAGATCCAGCTGCCCGTCGTCGGTGACCCGGTACCACTTCAACGTCGCCCCGGTGCGCCGCGCAAGCTCCTGCCACGGGATCAGATTCGCATGGTGTTCGAGTTCGGTGGTGACGATGACATCGCCCGGGCCGACCGCGAAGCGGGACCTGCTGTCGCCCAGCACATAGGACACCAGGTTCAGCGCCTCGGTGGCGTTCTTGGTGAACTCCAGTTCGGTGGGCGCGACGCCGACGATGGCGGCGACGTCGGCACGACCCTGCTCGAAGGCGTCGGTGGACTCCTCCATCAGCTGGTGCGCCCCGCGGTGCACGGCGCCGTACGAGGTGGTGATGAAGTGCCGCTCGGCGTCGAGCACCTGCACCGGCTTCTGCGAGGTCGCCCCGGAGTCCAGGTAGGCCAGCCGGTGACCGCCGCGCATCACCCGGTTCAGGATCGGGAAATCGGCGCGGATCTTCTCCACATCGATATCCGCCCGAACCGTTGATGTCATGCGGGCGCCTGGGTGGCGGTTCGGGAGAACCGCTCGTAGCCGTTCTCCTCGAGTTCGTTGGCCAGTTCCGGGCCGCCGGATTCCACGATGCGTCCGTCGACGAATACGTGCACGAACTGCGGCTGGATGTAGCGCAGGATCCGGGTGTAGTGCGTGATCAACAGCACACCGGCATGCTCGGCCTCGGCAAACCGGTTGACGCCCTCGCTGACCACCCGCAGTGCGTCGACGTCCAGGCCCGAGTCGGTTTCATCGAGGATCGCGATCTTGGGCTTGAGCAAGCTCAGCTGCAGCACCTCATGGCGCTTCTTCTCACCACCGGAGAACCCCTCGTTGACGCTGCGCTCGGCGAACTGCGGGTCGATCTCGAGGTCGACCATCGCGGCCTTGACTTCTTTTACCCACAGCCGCAGTTTGGGGGCCTCGCCACGCATCGCGGTGGCGGCCGTGCGCAGGAAGTTCGACATCGAGACGCCGGGCACCTCGACCGGGTACTGCATGGCCAGGAATAGTCCGGCCCGGGCGCGCTCATCGACACTCATCGCCAGCACGTCCTCTCCGTCGAGGGTGATCGACCCCGAGGTGACGGTGTACTTGGGATGTCCGGCGATCGCGTAGGACAGCGTCGACTTACCGGATCCGTTGGGGCCCATGACCGCATGGGTCTCCCCCGAGCGCACCGTGAGGTTGACGCCCTTGAGGATCTCCTTCGCCGTGCCGTCCGGGTTGGTGATGCAGACGTGGAGGTCTTTGATCTCGAGGGTGCTCATGAGTCAGCTTTCGTTTCAGTGCCGTTTGTCGATTCGGTCAAAGCCAATTCGTGTTCGATGGCGTCGGTCAGGCGTTCGCGGATGGAAGCGACAGCGATCTTGGAAATGATCTCGCCAAAGAATCCGCGCACCACCAACCGGCGGGCCTGGTCTTCCGGGATTCCGCGAGCCTGCAGGTAGAACAACTGCTCGTCGTCGAATCGTCCGGTGGCACTGGCATGCCCCGCGCCGAGGATCTCACCGGTCTCGATCTCGAGGTTCGGCACCGAATCGGCGCGGGCGCCGTCGGTGAGCACCAGGTTGCGGTTGACCTCGAAGGTGTCGGTGCCGGTGGCCTCGGCCCGGATCAGGACGTCGCCGATCCAGACGGTGCGCGCATCAGGCTTCACCGATTCCGGATCACCCTGCAGCGCACCCTTGTAGAGAACATTGGACCGGCAGTTGGGCGCGGAGTGGTCGACCAGCAGGCGGGATTCCAAGTGCTGGCCGGCGTCGGCGAAGTACAGGCCCAGCAGTTCGGCATCGCCGCCGGGTGCGTCGTAGCGCACCGCCGCAGACATCCGTACCACCTCGCCGCCGAGGGTTACCGCGATGTGGCGCAGCACCGCATCGCGGCCGAGCCGGGCGTGTTGGGCACTGAGGTGGACGGTGTCATCAGCCCAGTCGGCAATCCACACCACGGTCAGCCGGGCGGCGTCGCCGAGAACGAATTCGACGTTGTCGGCGTAGGTCCCACTGCCGCGCTGATCGATCACGACGACGGCCTCGGCGAGTTCACCGGCTCGGATCTGCAGGTGTCCGTAGGCGGTCTTACCCTCACCGGGTCCGGTGACGACGATCTCGACCGGCAATTGAGTCTGCGCACCGCGGGCCACGGTGACGATCGTCGCGGTGTCGAACGCGGAGAAGGCCTGGGCCGCAACACGGTCGGCCGGCACCCCGCCCTGGCCGAGTCGCTGATCGCCGCGGGCCACGGTCTCCACCGTCACCCCATCCTGTTCGGCCACTGCGATCCGAGCGGTGCCGGTCGCCACAGCGCTGCCGTCGTGCAATCCGCGAAGCCGCTTGAGCGGGGTGAACCGCCAGAGTTCGTCGCGGCCGCCGGGAACCTCGAAGGCATCGATGTCGAAGGAAGCGAGCTGATCGCCTTTGTTGGCGGAGGCCAACGTCGGGCTCGAGTCGACGATCGTTGCGGTCATCCGACCGCGCCTTCCATCTGCAGTTCGATCAGCCGGTTGAGTTCGAGCGCGTATTCCATCGGCAGTTCCCGGGCGATCGGCTCGACGAAACCGCGCACCACCATCGCCATCGCCTCGTCCTCGGTCATACCGCGACTGCGCAGATAGAACAGCTGATCCTCGCTGACCTTGGACACGGTGGCCTCATGCCCCATCGTCACGTCGTCCTCGCGGATATCGACATACGGATAGGTGTCGCTGCGGCTGATCGTATCCACCAGCAGCGCATCGCATTTCACGCTTGAACGCGATCCGTGTGCACCCTTGTTGACCTGAACCAGTCCACGGTAGGAAGCCCGGCCGCCGCCGCGCGCGACGGACTTGGACACAATATTGCTCGAGGTGTTCGGAGCAAGATGCAGCATCTTTGCACCGGTGTCCTGATGCTGCCCCTCGCCGGCGAACGCCACCGAGAGCACCTCACCCTTGGCGTGCTCACCGGTCATCCACACCGCCGGGTATTTCATCGTGACCTTGGAGCCGATGTTGCCGTCGATCCACTCCATGGTGGCTCCGGCCTCGGCACGGGCACGCTTGGTGACCAGGTTGTAGACGTTGTTCGACCAGTTCTGGATGGTGGTGTAGCGAACCCGTGCACCTGGTTTCACGACGATCTCAACCACCGCCGAGTGCAGCGAATCACTCTTGTAGATCGGAGCGGTACAGCCCTCCACGTAGTGCACGTAGGAACCTTCGTCGGCGATGATGAGCGTTCGCTCGAACTGTCCCATGTTCTCGGTATTGATCCGGAAGTAAGCCTGCAGTGGGATGTCGACGTGCACACCGGGCGGGACGTAGATGAACGAACCACCCGACCACACCGCGGTGTTGAGCGCGGAGAACTTGTTGTCGCCGGCCGGGATCACCGTGCCGAAGTACTGCCGGAAGATCTCCGGCTGTTCCTTGAGCGCGGTATCGGTGTCGAGGAAGAGCACACCCTGAGCCTCGAGGTCTTCGCGGATCGAGTGGTAGACAACTTCCGATTCGTACTGAGCCGCCACACCCGACACCAGTCGCTGCTTTTCGGCCTCCGGGATACCAAGGCGGTCATAGGTGTTCTTGATGTCCTCCGGAAGCTCATCCCACGTCGCGGCCTGCTTCTCGCTGGAGCGCACGAAATACTTGATGTTGTCGAAGTCGATACCGCCGAGGTCCGAACCCCAGTTCGGCATCGGCTTCTTGTAGAACGTCCGCAGCGCCTTGAGCCGGACGTCGAGCATCCACTACGGTTCACTCTTCTTCGCCGAGATATCGCGAACAACGGCTTCGGAGATACCGCGCTGGGCGCTGGCACCGGCAACATCGGAGTCCGACCAGCCGTAGCCGTAATGACCCAGCGAGGCAATGGTCTCGTCCTGGCTGAGCTGCTGAACTTCCGGGCTGGTTGTCATGCCGATGCTCCTTGTTCATTGCGAACGGTAGGGGTGAGCGGAACGTGGGTGGTGCAGGCGCAGTCACCGTTGACGATGGAGGCCAGCCGCTGCACATGGGTGCCAAGAACTTCGGAGATCGCCTGCTGCTCGGCTTCGCACAGCTCCGGAAACTCTTCTGCCACATGGGAAACCGGGCAGTGATGCTGACAGATCTGAATGCCCTGGAGCGGTCCGCCGACCCGGGTCGTGGTGGTCACGTATCCGGCCTGTGTCAGCGCGCCGGCGACATGTTCGGCAGCATCCTCGACCGCCGGAACGTCATCACCGTCGACGGCGTCAACCCCGGCCAGGATCGTGTCGATACGGCGACGGGCGAAAGTCCGCACCGCTTCATCGCCGCCGATCTCCCGCAACTGCCGCATCGCGGCCGATGCCAGATCGTCGTAGGAGTGCTCCAGCTTGGCCCGGCCCGCCGGAGTCAGCCGGTAACGCTTGGCCGGCCGGCCGCGGCCCACCTGCTGCCAGGCGGCGGCCGGATTGGCCTCCGCGTCGCCATCGTCGACCAGGGCGTCGAGGTGCCGTCGCACTCCGGCCGCCGAGATCCCGAGGTGCCGTCCGATCTCGACAGCGGTGATAGCGCCCGACTCCAGCAGCAGTTTGACGATCTCCCGCCGGGTCTGGCCGTCATGCGCGGGCACCGGCACTGGTACGGGTGACTCCGCCGGCTGCATTTTCACAACATCAGTGTGACGCAATTGCGGGAGGCCGGTCCAGCAAGGGCACCCTAACTTGGGCGGCGGTCGTCGCGGTGCCGGTTAGAGTGCGGGAATGGCTGCCCGCCAGCACTCCTTGAGCTCGTCGATCGCCAGCTTGCACGGCGATGAGCGGCCGGTGGGAACACCACTCAACGACACCGAAATGCTCGCCATGCGGCGCACCCGGTTGTTCGGCGCAACCGGAACCGTCCTGATGGCCATCGGGGCACTCGGAGCCGGTGCGCGGCCGGTCGTCCAGGACCCGACGTTCGGCGTGCGGCTGCTCAATCTGCCGTCCCGCATCCAAACCGTCTCGCTGACCATGACCACCACCGGCGCGGTGATGATGGCTCTGGCCTGGCTGATGCTCGGGCGCTTCACCCTCGGCCCGCGGCGGATGTCGCGCAGCCAGCTGGACCGGACCCTGATGCTGTGGATCCTCCCGCTGCTGATCGCACCGCCGATGTACAGCAAGGACGTCTATTCCTATCTCGCCCAGAGTCAGATCACCCGACTCGGCCTTAATCCCTACCCGGTCGGCCCGGCCCCCGGGCTCGGCCTGGACCATGTATTCACCCTGTCGGTGCCCAGCCTGTGGCGGGAGACCCCGGCGCCCTACGGCCCGCTGTTCCTCTGGATCGGCCGCGGTATCTCCGCACTGACCGGCGAGAACATCGTCGCCGCGGTGTTGTGTCACCGCATCGTCGTGCTGATCGGTGTCGGCCTGATCGTCTGGGCCACCCCCCGGCTGGCCAGGCGCTGCGGAGTGGCCGAGGTCAGTGCGCTGTGGCTGGGTGCGGCCAACCCCCTGCTGCTCATGCATCTGGTCGCCGGCATCCACAACGAGGCGCTGATGTTGGGCCTGATGCTCACCGGCACCGAAATCGCGCTGCGCGGTATTGATTCGCCCAGCGCTCTACTGCCCCGACCGGTGCACTGGCCCGGATCCCGCGCCGAGTGGGCGCAGTGGGTGCCGGTGGGCCAGGTGGTGGGCGGCGCCGTGCTGATCACGCTGTCCTCCCAGGTGAAACTTCCCGGACTGCTGGCACTGGGTTTCGTGGCGATGGCGCTGGCCCACCGGTGGGGCGGCACGCTGCGGGCCTTCCTGACCGCGGGGACCGCCCTGGTGACGCTGGCGCTGGCGGTGATGGCCTTCATCGGCTGGATCAGCGGACTGGGCTTCGGCTGGATCTTCACCCTCGGCACCGCCAATGTGGTGCGCAGCTGGATGTCGCCACCAACCCTGCTCGCCCTGGCCACCGGTCAGATCGGCATCCTGCTGGGCCTGGGCGACCACACCACTGCGGTGCTGTCCCTGACTCGTGCGATCGGTGTTCTCATCATCGCCCTGACGGTCAGCTGGCTGCTGCTGGCGGTGCTGCGCGGTCGGCTCAACCCGGTCGGCGGACTGGGTGTCGCCCTGGGCGCCACCGTGCTGCTGTTCCCGGTCGTGCAGCCCTGGTATCTGCTGTGGGCGATCATCCCGCTGGCGGCCTGGGCCACCCGGCCGGGATTCCGCATCGCCACCATCGCGGTGACACTGATCGTCGGCATCTTCGGCCCGACCGCAAACGGCGACAGATTCGCCCTTTTCCAGATCGTCGACGCGACCGTGGCCAGCACGCTGATCGCGCTGCTGCTGATCGGCGTGACCCTCAACCGGTTGCCCTGGCGCTACGTGCCCGGCACCTCGGAGCGTTACAGCGGGCAGGACCCCGAACCGGTGATCGGCGGCCGCACCCCGAACGCCTACGCTGACTCCCCGTGAGTCCAGGTTCCACACCTCCGGTCCGGTTGCGCGGGGTGTCCAAGCGCTACGGGACCACAGTTGCGGTGGCGGACCTCGACCTGGAGGTCGAACGCGCTCAGGTGCTGGCCCTGCTCGGACCCAACGGCGCCGGCAAGACCACCACGGTCGAGATGTGCGAGGGATTCACCCGGCCCGACGCCGGAACCATCGAGGTGCTGGGCCTGGACCCCGCCACCGACAACGCCCGACTGCGCGAACGGATCGGCGTCATGCTGCAGGGCGGCGGTGGATACCCGGCGGCGCAAGCCGCCGAGATGCTCAACCTCGTCGCCGCCTACTCCGCCAAGCCCCTGGACCCGGACTGGCTGCTGGACACCCTCGGGCTCACCGACGCCGCACGCACCACCTACCGTCGGCTCTCCGGCGGACAGCAACAGCGCCTGGCCCTGGCATGCGCGATCGTCGGACGGCCGGAACTGGTCTTCCTCGACGAGCCCACCGCCGGAATGGATGCTCACGCCCGGGTAGTCGTCTGGGAACTCATCGACGCGTTGCGCCGTGACGGCGTCACCGTGGTGCTGACCACCCATCAGCTCAAGGAAGCCGAGGAACTGGCGGATCAGATCGTCATCATCGATCACGGCTCACAGGTCGCGGCCGGAACCCCCGCGGAGCTGATGAGCGTCGGCGCCGAGGGCCAACTCCGGTTCACCGCCCCACGGCGCCTTGATCTTTCACTGCTCTTGGCCGCACTACCGGAGGGTTACCGGGCCCGTGAAACCGCTCCCGGCGAGTACCTGGTCGAGGGCATCGTCGACCCCCAGGTGCTGGCGACGGTGACAGCCTGGTGCGCGCGGTTGAACATCCTCGCCACCGACCTGCGAGTGGACCAGCGCAGCCTCGAGGATGTCTTCCTCGATCTGACCGGTAAGGAATTGCGGTCATGACCGAACTGTTCCCGGCAGGCACCTTCTCCCCCGATCCCCGGCCCAACAGTGTGGCGCGGATGCTGGCCGCCCAGTACCAGCTGGATCTGAAGTTGTTGCTGCGTAACGGCGAACAGCTGTTACTGACCATGTTCATTCCGATCACCCTGCTGGTCGGGCTGACCCTGCTGCCGCTGGGCGACTTCGGCGAGAACCGCGTGGCGGTGTTCGCGCCGGTGATCATGGCGGTCGCGGTGATCTCCACCGCGTTCACCGGCCAGGCAATCGCTGTCGCCTTCGACCGCCGCTACGGCGCGCTGAAAAGACTTGGTGCCACGGCACTTCCGGTATGGGGCATCATCGCCGGCAAGGCGATGGCGGTTGTCAGCGTGGTATTCCTACAGGCGCTCCTGCTCGGCGGTATAGCAGCGGCGCTTGGCTGGCGACCGAACCCGGCAGGTCTCCTATTGGGTGCGGTGGTGATCGCGATAGGCACTGCGACGTTCGTCTCCATGGGCCTGCTGCTCGGCGGCACCCTGCGCGCCGAGATCGTCCTGGCCGTGGCCAACCTGCTGTGGTTCGTCTTCGCCGGTATCGGTGCGCTGACACTGGAGACCGCCGCAATTCCGCGGGCCCTGGCCTGGGTGGCCCGCCTGACCCCGTCCGGCGCGCTGACCGAGGCACTGTCGCGAGCCACCGAGTTGTCGTTCGACTGGTTCGGCATCGCGGTGCTGCTGGCCTGGGGAACGGTGTCGACACTGGCGGCCCTGCGCTGGTTCCGGTTCACATGACCACCACCTCGGGCGCGTTCCGGCGCATCGTCGACAGGCTGCCACTGCCCAGTCTGCGGACTCAGCGAGGGATCGCCCTGGCGGTGCTGCTGACCCAGGCCGGTATCGCAGTGACCGGTTCGATCGTGCGGGTCACCGCATCCGGATTGGGCTGCCCGACCTGGCCGCAGTGTTTCCCCGGAAGTTTCACCCCGGTGCCGCGATCTGAGGTCCCGTTCGTTCATCAGGCCGTCGAGTTCGGCAACCGGCTGATCACCTTCGCGGTTGTCATCACGGCCATCCTGGCCGTGCTGGCCGTCACCCGAGCCCGGCGGCGGCGCGAAGTCCTGTTCTACGCCTGGTTGATGCCGGCATCGACGGTGTTGCAGGCAGTCATCGGCGGTATCACCGTCCTCACCGGCCTGCTGTGGTGGACGGTGGCGATTCACCTCCTGGTGTCGATGTTGATGGTTTGGCTGGCCACTCTGCTCTACGTCAAGGTCGGCGAACCCGACGATGGCGTAGTGACCGAGGTGGTTCCGAAACCGCTGCGGCAGTTGACGGTTGGCTCGGCGCTGGCATTGACGGCGACACTGGTGACCGGATCATTGGTGACCGCCGCCGGCCCGCACGCCGGCGATAAGACCCCGCAGCGGGTGGTGCCCCGCCTGGAGGTCGAGATCCTCACACTCGTCCATGCGCACGCCACCCTGCTGGTCTGCTACCTCAGCCTGCTGGTGGGCCTGGGCGCAGGACTGCTGGCAGTCGCTGCACCGCAGCCGGTCAGGCGTCGGCTCGCGGTTCTGCTCGGACTCGTCGTCCTGCAGGGCCTGATCGGCGAGATTCAGTTCTATACCGGCGTTCCAGCCGTCCTGGTGGCCATGCACGTGGCGGGCGCGACGGCGTGCACCGCGGCGACGGCAGCGCTATGGGCGTCGATGAGACAGCGGACCGAGTCCCAGCCGCTCCAGCGCTGACTCCACCGCGACTGCGAACTTTCTTTCCTGCAGTCCGCGGGTCGTCTTATCGAGTTGCCGCCACCCCAGCGACGGTTCGATCAGTTCCAGTTCCAGCAGCAGCGGATCAGCTGGGCCGCCGATCAGATCGACCCGGGCGTAGAGCAGTTCGTTCACGCCGATGCCCAGGTGTGCGCACGCGGCCTCCAGCGCGGCATAGCCGACGTCCCACATCTCGAAGTCGGGTTCCGCCGGAGAGAGCGTCTCCTCGGCGAAGGTGCCGGATTCATCCAGTGCGGGCTTGCGTCCCTGCGGCGGCAAGATGGGCCCCTTGGTGAAGGCGTGCGACTGCTCACCGCCGAGGAAGACCAGCGCGGTCTCGCCGTCCTGCACCCGCGGATCGTAGGGCTGCACCAGCACGTCGCGACCTGCGTCGAGCAGGGCCGCGGCGTGCGTGCGGGCAGCGGCCCGGTCGGTGAAGCGGTGAACGTCAACCGATCCGGCTCCGATGGCGGGCTTGACAACGACCTCCCCGCGCGGCAGCGTCACCGAATCCCCCGGACTGAAGAACCGGGAGTCCAGAACCGGCACCCCGGCCGCGGCGAGATCTCGCAGGTAGTGCTTATCGCTGTTCCATGCCACCACCGCGGGCGCGTTGAGCAGGTTGCGCACCCGGGCGGTCCAGGCCAGGAACTCGTCCCGGCGGTCCGCGTAGTCCCAGGCCGCCCGCAGGATCACCAGATCGGCGCTCTCGGTCTCGGGGTCGTCCCAGGGCAGCCAGCGGGCGTTGATGCCGCGCTTGCGCAAGGCGGCCACCACGCCGTCGTCGTCGCCGTCACCGCCGGGCAGTTGCCGGCAGGACGCCAGCACGATGCGCGGATGGAAGACGTTGGGCCGGGCCAGCTTCATGGGGGGATGATAGTGACATGCACGCAATCGAAATCGCCGAGACGGGCGGACCCGAGGTTCTGCGCTATGTCGAGAAGCCGACCCCGACCCCCGGAGCCGGGGAGGTGCTGATCCGAGCTGATGCCATCGGTGTCAACTACATCGACACCTACTTCCGCTCGGGGATATATCCGCGCGCACTGCCCTTCGTGGCCGGCCAGGAGGTGTGCGGCACGGTGGCCGAGGTCGGTGACGAGGTGGCCGCGCTCAATGTCGGCGACCGGGTCGTCACCGCCAACGCCTCCGGCGCCTATGCCGAATACTGCACGGCCCCAGCCGATTTCGTTGCCTACGTGCCCGATGCGGTGCGCTCCGACGCGATCGCCTCAGCCCTACTGAAGGGGATGACCGCGCACTATCTGATCAAATCGGTCTACGGGGTGCAGCCGCGGGATTTTCTTCTGGTGCACGCGGGAGCCGGCGGGGTGGGACTGATCCTGACCCAGTGGGCCACCAGCATCGGCGCACGGGTGATCACCACCGCGTCGACGCCGGAGAAGGCGGCGCTGTCACGGCAGGCCGGAGCCGTGGAGGTGCTCGACTACCCGGAGGATCCGGCCGGGTTCGCCGCCCAGGTCCGCGAGTTGACCGACGGACACGGGGTGGCCGCGGTCTATGACGGGGTGGGCCGGACGACGTTCGACGCCAGCCTGGCCAGCTTGGCCGTCCGGGGCACCCTGGCCCTGTTCGGCGCCTCCAGCGGACCGGTGCCGCCGGTGGACCCGCAGCGGCTCAACGCCGCCGGTTCGGTATTCCTGACCCGGCCCAACCTGGCCCACTTCATCCGCACCGCCGACGAGTTCGCCTGGCGTGCCGGCGAGGTGCTGGACGCGATCGCCGACGGCTCGATCACGGTAACGGTGGGCGGGCACTACCCGCTGTCTGATGCGCGGCGAGCTCATGAGGACCTGCAGGCCCGCCGCACAACAGGCTCGATCGTGCTGATGCCCTAGTTCTCCCCTGGGCCTCGCGACTCCCCAGCGCGAGCGTGCGTGTCGGAACGGCGACACGCCGCACCGGTGGGCACTTTGCGCACGCTCGCAGCGGAGAAAGCCCTCAGGGAAGGAGCGGCAGCGCAAGGACCGAATCAACCGCCAGGGCCACGAACACCGCGGACAGGTAATTGTTCGAGTGCAGGAACAGCCGTAGCGGCTTGACCGCGATACCGCGCTTGACTCCGGCGTGCAGGGAGTGCGCGAGCGCCAGGAACCAGACACCGGCCAGCAGCGCGACCACGGCGTAGAGCCAGCCGGCGGCGGGGACGAGAGCGAGGGTGGCAGCCACCGTCAGCCAGGTGTAGACGACGATCTGAGTGGTGACCTGACGCTCGGTCGCGACCACGGGCAGCATCGGGACGCCGGCGGCGGCGTAGTCGTCCTTGTACTTCATGGCCAGCGCCCAGGTGTGCGGTGGTGTCCAGAAGA
>NZ_JBPCSX010000048.1:0-40384 GCF_051006775.1 Mycobacterium sp. | reverse complement strand
CCCGGTCACCCGCGGCGACCTCGACGAGACCATCGGCGTCGTGCATCTCAAACAGGTATTCGAGGTGCCGCACGCCGATCGCGTCCGCACCCGGCTGGACAAGATCGCCAAAACCGTGCCGGTGGTGCCATCGACGCTCGATGGCGACGCGCTGATGGAACAGATCCGGTCAACCGATCTGCAGACCGCCCTGGTGGCCGACGAGTACGGCGGAATCGCCGGCATGGTCACCATGGAGGACCTGATCGAGGAGATCGTCGGAGATATCCGCGACGAGCACGACGCCGCTACCCCGGAGATCATGAAGATCGCCGGCGGACATCGGGTTTCCGGGCTGCTGCGCGTGGACGAGGTTGCCGACGAAATCGGCTTCCGTGCACCCGACGGCGACTACGAGACCATCGGTGGTCTGGTCATGCATGCACTGGGCCATATCCCGGCGGCGGGCGACACCGTGGAACTCACCGCGTTCGACACCGACGCGCCACCGGACGAGCAGCCTCGCTGGCGGGCCACCGTGGCCCGGATGGACGGCCGCCGCATCGACCTGCTCGACCTGGTGCGGATCAGTCCACCCGCCGATGCCGAGGAACCCATCTGATGAGCGGTGATCTTTTCGCGGTCGTACTCACGGTGCTGCTGATTGCCGCCAACGCATTCTTCGTCGGTGCCGAATTCGCGCTCATCTCAGCTCGCCGGGACCGCCTCGAAGCCCTCGCCGAGCAGGGCAAGCACAGCGCTGTCACGGTGATACGGGCCGGCGAGAACCTGTCGGTGATGCTCGCCGGCGCGCAGTTGGGTATCACCGTCGGTTCGATCGCGCTCGGCCGGGTGGGTGAGCCCGCGGTCGCGCACCTGGTGTCACCGCTGTTCGACCTGTTCGGAGTTCCGCCTGCGGTACTGCACACCGTGTCGTTCTTGGTGGCCATCACCGTCGTGGTGATCCTGCACGTGCTGCTCGGTGAGATGGTCCCCAAGAACATCGCCCTGGCCGGTCCGGAGAAGGCTGCGATGGTTCTGGTGCCGCCGTACCTGCTGTGGGTCAGGGCGACCCGACCGGTCATCGCGGTCTATGACTGGTGTGCGCGCACCGTGGTCAAGGCGATGGGCATCGAGCCGAAGACCGAGCTGGAGAACACCGTGTCGATGGTGGAGCTCGCGGAGATGATCGCCGAGTCCCGCTCGGAGGGACTGCTCGACCCCGAGGAGCACATGCGCCTCTCGCGCGCTCTGCAGATCCGCAACCGCGTGGTCGGCGATGTCGCGGTTCCGCCGGCCGACATCGTCTCGGTCCCCGTCGCCGCCGTGGGGTCCGGACCGACCGTGGCCTCCATCGAGGGGGCTCTGGCCAAGACCGGGTATTCCCGATTCCCGGTCGTCGACGGGGCCGGCGGCTACATCGGCTTCGTCCACATCAAGGACATGCTCGACCTCATCGATCTTCCCGGTGCCGTGGTCGGAATCTCCTCGGTGCGCTACCTGCCGCGGATGCCCGCGACCATGCCGCTGCCCGAGGCGCTCACCCTCCTGCAGCAGAACAAGAGCCACCTCGCCGTCGTGACCGCACCCGGCGGCGAGGTCTGCGGGATGGTGGCGCTCGAAGATCTCGTCGAAGACCTGCTGGGCACAGTCCGCGACGGCGCGCACCGGGGGTGAGGGGCTGTCCGGGTGGTTCCCTGTGGCGGCCGGCCGGCAGGTGTCCCCCGGCGGATAGGATCAATTCACTTTCAGGCAGGGAGGGACTGTGACCAATCGCGGGAGCGACCGGGTGGCTGTGGGCAATCTGCGGGTGGACCGCGGGTTGTACGACTTCATCACCGACGAGGCGATCCCGGGCACCGGTATCGACCCTGAGAGCTTCTGGGCGGGCGTCGACAAGGTGGTCACCGACCTGACCCCCCGTAACGAGGAACTTCTGGCCCGCCGGGATCAGCTGCAGGCCCAGGTCGACAAGTACCACCGTCAGCGCGTCATCGGCGGTTATGACCCGAACGAATACAAACAGTTTCTGATCGACATCGGGTACCTGCTGCCGGAACCGGAGGACTTCACCATCACCACCTCCGGGGTGGATGACGAGATCACCTCGACGTGCGGCCCCCAGCTGGTGGTGCCCATCCTCAACGCCCGGTTCGCCCTCAACGCGGCCAATGCCCGCTGGGGTTCGCTCTATGACGCCCTGTACGGCACCGACGTCCTCAGCGAGGACAACGGCGCCGAGAAGGGCAGCAGTTTCAATCGCGTGCGCGGCGAGAAGGTGATCGCCTACTCCCGCGGGTTCCTCGATGACATCGTGCCGCTGGATTCGGCCAGCTATCGCGATGCGACGGCGCTGCGGGTGTCCGGCGGCGCATTCGTGGTGACCCTCGGCGACGGGCGTGACGTCGGCCTGGCCGACACCGCTCAGTTCGTCGGCTACCTCGGCGAGCCGGACGCACCCACGTCGGTCCTGCTGGTCAACCACGGCCTGCATATCGAGATCCAGGTCGATCCCGAGTCGCCGATCGGATCGATGGACGGCGCCGGTATCAAGGATGTTTTCCTGGAGTCGGCGATCACCACGATCATGGACTTCGAAGATTCGGTCGCGGCCGTCGACGCCGACGACAAGGTCCTCGGCTACCGAAACTGGTTGGGGCTCAACCGAGGTGACCTCTCCGAAGAGGTCCGCAAGGGTGATAAGACGTTCACCCGGGTGCTCAGCGCTGACCGCACCTACAGCGGTCCGGATGACTCGGAAGTGACCCTGCCCGGTCGCAGTCTGCTGTTCGTTCGCAACGTCGGTCACCTGATGACCAATGACGCGATCATCTTCGGGGAAGGCCCGGCCGATGGTCACGAAGTCTTCGAGGGCATTCAGGACGCGCTGTTCACCTCACTGATCGCGATGCACGGGCTGGCCGGACAGAACAGCCGAACCGGGTCGGTCTACATCGTCAAGCCCAAGATGCACGGTCCCGACGAGGTCGCCTTCACCTGCGATCTGTTCGCACGGGTCGAGGATGTGCTGGGCCTGCCCGCCAACACCATCAAGGTCGGAATCATGGACGAGGAGCGCCGTACATCGGTCAACCTCAAGGCCTGCGTCAAAGCGGCCGCCGACCGCGTGGTCTTCATCAACACCGGCTTCCTGGATCGCACCGGCGACGAGATCCACACCTCCATGGAGGCCGGACCGATGATCCGCAAGGGCGCGATGAAGTCTCAGCCGTGGATCCTGGCCTACGAGGACCAGAACGTCGATGTCGGACTGGCCACCGGTTTCGCCGGCCGGGCGCAGATCGGCAAGGGTATGTGGGCGATGACCGATCTGATGGCCGAGATGGTCGAGCAGAAGATCGCCCAACCGCGGGCCGGCGCCACAACCGCGTGGGTGCCCTCGCCCACCGCCGCCACCCTGCACGCCATGCACTATCACTACGTCGACGTTGACGCCGTGCAGCGCGAGCTGGCCGGAAAGCGGCGAACCACGATCGACGAACTGCTCACCATCCCGCTGGCCACGCATGAGATGGCCTGGTCCCCAGATGAGATCCACGAGGAGTTGGACAACAACTGCCAGTCGATCCTGGGGTACGTGGTGCGCTGGATCGACGCCGGTGTGGGCTGCTCGAAGGTTCCCGACATCCATGACATCGCGCTGATGGAGGATCGCGCCACCTTGCGGATCTCCAGCCAACTGCTGGCCAACTGGTTGCGCCACGGAGTCATCACGGCGGACAACGTTAAGCAGAGCCTGCGTCGGATGGCCGCGGTGGTCGACGCGCAGAACGCCGATGACCCCACCTACCGGCCGATGGCACCGGACCCGGAGGCCAGCATCGCCTTCCAGGCCGCCCAGGAATTGATCCTGTCCGGCGCCAGCCAGCCCAGCGGTTATACCGAGCCGATTCTGCATCGCCGCCGCCGCGAACTGAAGGCCAGTCTCGGCCTGTGACGGAAGAGGGATAGCCAATGGGCAGGCACAGCATGCCCGATGACTTCTCCGGAGAGCCGGCTGAGTCCACCGGGGATGCCGAGAGCACCTCGAGCAGGCGCCGCCGGGCCGTAGGAGGACGCCGCGGGGTCAGTGTCGGAGTGGTCACCGCGCTGGTCGGAATCGTGGTGCTGGTTGCCGGGGTCGTTCTGTGGCGGGTCTTCGGCGACGCCCTGTCGCAGCGGTCCGCAGACGCCGCCAAGGAGTGCTTACAGGGCACCGCGACCATCGCTGTGGTTGCCGACCCCTCGATCGCCGGCAACGTCAAGACATTCGCTGAGAGCTACAACGCCGAGGCCTCGCCTGTTGGCGATACCTGTGTGAAAGTCGTTGTCACCGTGAGCGATTCGGGTGCAGTCATCGCCGGACTCACCGGGAACTGGCCGAGTGCACTCGGCGAGCGACCGGCTTTGTGGATTCCGGCAGCTTCGGCCCCGGCACTGCGACTGCAGGCGGTGGCCGGTAAGCAGATCGTCAGCGACGCCCGATCCCTGGTCACCTCCCCGGTGGTGCTCGCGGTACGGCCCCAGCTCAAAAACGCACTCGGACAACAGGGGTGGGCCGCATTGCCCGGGTTGCAGACCAACCCGGCCGGCCTCGACGCCCTCACCCTGCCCGGCTGGGGCGCGCTGAGGCTTGCCGTGCCCGCCACCGGAGCCGGCGACGCCGGCTATCTGCTGGCCGAAGCGGTAGCGGTGACCTCTGCGGCACCTGACGCCCCGGCGATCACCGGACTGGCAGCGGTTAGCTCCCTGCTGGGCGCCCAACCACAACTTGCCGACAGCACCGCCGATGCGGCCTGGAACGCACTGACCGCACAGGGCGATCCGGCGGCGGCACCGGTGCACGCAGTCGCCATCACCGAGCAGCAGCTCTTCGCGCGCACCTCCCCGCTGCCCGCCGACCGGGGTGCGGTCGCGGCCTGGATCCCGGCCGGCCCGTCAGCCGTCGCCGACTATCCGACCGTGCTGCTCTCGGGATCCTGGCTGTCCGAGGAGCAGGTCAGTGGCGCCAGTGAGTTCGCCCGCTTCATGCGCAAACCCGATCAGCGCAGCGAACTCCTCACGGCGGGCTTCCGGGTCGACGGGAAGGCCCGCGAGGGCAACGACTCGGTCGGCTTCCCGCCGCTGTCGGCGCCATTACCCGCCGGCGATGAAGCCGATCGGGCCGCGATCGCAGCCGCGGTCACCCCCGCTGCGGTCACCACGACCACGGTGGTGCTCAACGAGGGGCTGACCGGAGATGAGGGCGGAAAGCCGCGGCTGAGCAATGTCACCGCTGCGTTGCGGGACCGGATCGCCACCCTGCCGTCCGGCGCCGCCGTCGGGCTGTGGACCTTCAACAAGATCGACAGCGGTGCCGCGGTGGTAACCGGCCCGCTCGGTGATCAGCTGGGTAACCAGCCCCGCTCCGCGGTCCTGACCGCAGTGCTGAATGCGACCACACCGACCAGCGGCGGCGGTGTCTCCTTCACCACACTGCGAGCTGCCTACGCCGATGCGGTCGCCAATTACCGCCCGGGACAGCCCAATTCAATCGTGGTGGTCACCCAGGGCCCGCACACCGATCAGGGCCTCGACGCTGCGGGCCTGCAGAACGCCGTCAAGGGGGCGATGGATCCCAACCGCCCGGTGACGGTCAACGTCATCGACTTCGCCGGTGACCCCGACCGGCCGGTCTGGGAGGCAGTCGCGAAACTGACCGGAGGCAGCTACCAGGAGATTGCCACGTCGGGCTCCCCTGATCTGGCCGCGGCGATCTCGCGGTTGCTGTCCTGACTCAGGTTGTCAGCCGGAGCAGTCTCATCGCCGCAGCGGTGAACTCGTGCGGCACCTCGATCTGCGGGTAGTGCCCGATCCCGGGTAGCTCGATCACCTGCGCGGACGGGCGCAGTTCACGCAGACCCGCCAGCACCGAGGTGGTGGCCACCGGGTCACCCGTGCCCCACAGGAAGCTCAACGGCTTGGGCCAGCTGCCCACCGCGCCGTGCCAGCGCTGCGCGTAGGTCACTCGCTCATTGAGGTAGGCGCTGAGCAGGTGCAGGATGCGATCGCCGCCCTCGCGGGCCAGCAGGGCCCACTGCGCCTGCGCCTCGGCCGGCGACAGCGGGTGCGCGGCGCTGAACAGCTTGGCGAATCCGCGCAGAAACCCCCGCTCATTGGTCATCCGGGCGGCGAACGGCCCCAACGGGCCCCGAAGCACCTTCTGGATCGGCCGCAGGCTGGCCCGCTCGATGATGACGCTGCCGTTGGTGAGCACCGCAGCGTCGATCTCGAAGCTCAGCGTGCCGGCCACATCACGGGCCAGAAGCTCGGTGGCCACCGAGGTGCCCATGTCGTGAGCGATCAGCACCACCGGTCCGCTGCCGGTTGCAGCGATGACGTGCTCGACGATATCGGCCTGTTCGAACAGGCTGTAGCGATGCGGCCGGGGCTTGTCGGACAGGCCGAAACCCAGGAAGTCCAGGGTCAGCCAGCTACGGCCGCCGAGGTGCCCGGTCACCTCGCGGAAATCGTAGGAACTGGACGGAAACCCATGCAGCAGAAGCACTGTGGGACCGTCTCCGGGCGCCGAGCGGACGAACACCGATCCGGCCCGGGTGCCGAGCATCCGGCCGCCGGCCTGCCAGGCGAGGACGTCGGCCGGAAGACTCACGCGAACGCTTCCACCGGCGGGCAGGAGCACACCAGGTTGCGGTCGCCGTAGGCGCCGTCGATCCGGCGGACCGGGGGCCACACCTTCGGCCGGAAGCCCTTGCCCAGCGGGTAGGCCGCCCTTTCGCGGCTGTACGGGTGGTCCCACTGGTCCACCAGCAGGCACTCCGCGGTATGCGGGGCATTGCACAGCGGGTTGTCCTCGGCCGGCCATTCACCGGAGCCGACCTTGTCAATCTCGGCCCGGATCGCGATCATCGCCTCGCAGAAGGCGTCCACCTCCGCGAGGCTCTCACTCTCGGTCGGCTCGACCATCAGCGTGCCGACCACCGGGAAACTCATCGTCGGAGCGTGGAACCCGTAGTCCGCCAACCGTTTCGCGACATCGTCGACAGTGACGCCGGTGGCCTTGGTGATCGGGCGCAGATCGAGAATGCACTCATGGGCCACCATGCCGTTCTCGCCGGTGTAGAGCACCGGGTAGTACTCATCGAGACGCCGCGCGATGTAGTTCGCCGAGGCGATCGCCGTCAGCGAGGCCTCCCGCAACCCGGACGCCCCCATCAGCCGGATATAGGCCCAGGTGATCGGCAGGATTGAAGCCGAACCGTACGGAGCGGCGGACACCACGCGGCCGTTCGGCAATTCGTCTGCCAGTGGGTGGCCGGGAAGATACCGGGCCAGGTGTGACCGGACCGCGACCGGCCCGACACCCGGTCCTCCGCCGCCGTGCGGGATACAGAACGTCTTATGCAAATTCAGATGGCTGACGTCACCACCGAACCTGCCCGGCCGGGCCAGGCCCACCAGTGCGTTGAGGTTGGCCCCGTCGACATAGACCTGACCGCCGGCATCGTGAACGGCCGCGCAGATCTCGGCGATATCGTGCTCGTACACGCCGTGGGTCGATGGGTAGGTGATCATCAGCGCGGCCAGGTTGTCAGCGTTCTCGGCGATCTTGGCACGCAGTTCATCGAGGTCGACGTCACCGTTGTCCCGGCAGCCCACCACAACCACCCGCATCCCGGCCAGTGCGGCCGAGGCCGCGTTGGTACCGTGCGCACTCGACGGGATCAGGCAGACATCGCGGTGCGACTCGCCCCGCCCGACGTGGTAATCGTGGATGGCCAGCAGGCCCGCGTACTCGCCCTGCGAACCCGCGTTGGGCTGCAGCGAGATCGCGTCATAACCGGTGATCCCGGTCAGCCACTCCTGCAGGTCAGCGATCAGCCGTCGTAATCCCGGGGTGTCGTCGGCCGGGGCAAACGGGTGCTGGCGACCGAACTCCGCCCAGGTGATCGCCTCCATTTCGGCGGCGGCATTGAGTTTCATGGTGCACGACCCCAGCGGGATCATGGTGCGGTCAAGCGCCAGATCCTTGTCGGACAGCATGCGCAGGTAGCGCATCATCGCCGTCTCGGTCCGGTAGGCGGTGAACGCCGGGTGCGTGAGGAAACCGGTTGTGCGGGTGGCGATATCGACGCCGCTGAGATCCTCGGCCGCGTCAGCGCCGAACGCCTGCGCCACCTCGAGGATGTGCCCGGCGGTGGTGGCCTCATCACAGGACAGCGACACATGATCGTCGTCGATGCGCCAGATGTTGATACCGCGGGCCTTGGCGGCATCCGCTACGGCGGTGGCCCGACCGGGAACGCGCGCGAGAACCGTGTCGAAGAACCTGTCGTGCACCACATCGATATCGGCGGCCCGCAGAGCGGCCGCCAGGTTGCGCGCGTGTCCGTGCACGCGACGGGCGATCTCGGTGAGCCCCTCGGCGCCGTGGTAACTGGCATACATCGCGGCCATCACCGCCAGCAGCACCTGGGCGGTGCAGATGTTCGAGGTGGCCTTGTCCCGCCGGATGTGCTGCTCGCGGGTCTGCAACGACAAGCGGAACGCCGGTGAGCCGTCCGCATCGACGGACACCCCGACCAGCCGGCCCGGTAGCTGCCGGGCGTGGCTGGTGTGGGCGGCCAGGTATCCGGCGTGTGGTCCACCGAATCCCATCGGCACGCCGAAACGCTGGGCGCTGCCGAAGGCCACGTCAGCGCCGAACTCCCCCGGCGGTGCGATCAGGGTGAGCGCCAAGAGATCGGCGCCCACCGCCACCAGAGCGCCGCGCGCATGGGCCTGCTCGACGAGTTCCGACCAATCGGTCACCCGGCCGCTGGCGCCGGGCAACCCCACGATCACGCCGAAGAACTCGCCCTCGGGCAGTCCGTCGCGCAGATCGGCGGTGACGATCTCGATACCGAGTGGCTCGGCTCGGGTGGCCAGCACCGCCGCGGTCTGGACGAACAGATCGGAATCGACCGCCAACCGGTTGGCTGACCCGCGCACAGCCCGGTGCATCAGGGTCATCGCCTCGGCCGCTGCGGTGGCCTCGTCGAGCATGGAGGCGTTGGCGATCTCCAACCCGGTCAGGTCGGCGATCATCTTCTGGAAGTTCAGGATCGCCTCCAGCCGGCCCTGGCTGATCTCCGGCTGGTAAGGCGTGTACGCGGTGTACCAGGCCGGGTTCTCGAGGATGTTGCGCAGCAGCACCGGTGGGGTCAGCGTGTCGTAGTAGCCCTGGCCGATCATCGACACCGCGACGGTGTTGGTGTCGGCCAGCGCCCGCAACTCCGCCAGGGTCTCATGCTCGGTGGCCGGCGCGGGCAGCGTCTCCAGCCCCGGGGCGACCCCCTGGCTGTTCACCGCGTCGAGAATGCCGGCCGGCAGCGCCTTGGCGGCCATCTCATCGAGGGATCCGACGCCGATGACGGCAAGCATGTGGTCGATGGCATCAGAATCCGGGCCGATGTGGCGGGCGGCGAATACAGAATCGGTGGACGTTCGGTGTTCAGGCAAGGGCACTCCTGCGTCGGCGCGGTGCCCTCTCCCTCTGTCGTCGGTGCCTGAGAGATTCAGCTGCACCCGAGTGACCGGGCGGCCTTTCCCCGTGGGCGGGCGACTCCGGCGTACCGGGCCACCACTTTCCAGAGACATCGGATCCCGTCGCGGTCCGGGTGCCTGAGAGGTTGACGGAGAGGTGTTGCTCCTTCGGCGTCCGCGGCTGGCAGCCGCGGAACTCGCCCGCCCGGGGTCGATGCGTGTCCGAGTCTAGCCGCCCACGGCACCGGACCGCATGGCGGACACGACTAGCCGATCTTGCGGTCGCGGCTCTTACGCCGGGATGCCAGCTCGTCCTCCGGCGCGGCGATCGATTCGCCGCCATCGGCCCGCTCGCCGGGGAAATCGGCGATGGCGCCGGTGAGCTCTCGCATTGCACCGCTGACCGCGATACCGAACACGCCCTGGCCACCCTGCAGCAGGTCGACCACTTCTTCGGCAGAGGTGCACTCGTAGACGGTGGTGCCATCGGAGAACAGGGTGATGTTCGCCAGATCCTGCACACCGCGCTGACGAAGATGGTCGACGGCAACGCGGATGTTGTGCAGCGAGATACCGGTGTCGAGCAGTCGCTTGACGATCTTGAGAACCAGAATGTCTTTGAACGAGTACAGCCGCTGGCTACCCGAGCCTGCGGCACCGCGGATGGACGGCACAACCAGCGAGGTTCGTGCCCAATAATCCAACTGGCGATAGGTGATTCCGGCGATCTGGCAGGCGCTGGGTCCGCGGTAGCCGACCAGTTCGTCGGGTACTGAGTCATCGGGGAACAGGCCGCCCTGCACCGGTGCGCTCACCGCGACGACAGCGGGGGTGTCCGCCTCGAAGTGCGCGGATGTCTCAGCGAAGTCCAGCTGCTCCTGACGCGGCTCGTCGCCCACGGTGCTTCCTCTCGCCGTTCCGCCGCTGACCGCTCCGCCGGGAGAGCGCCCTCAAGTTGCTTGAGCATACGCCCTGCCGATCGGATCGGTCGTGCTGCTGCACCAACCCAAGTCGTATCGAAAGTATGGCTGCCGGCCTACCCGCAGTCCGGTATCCGGATGGCGTGTCTAGGCACCACTGACTGATATGAGACGCATCCGTGATCCGACAGCGTCCGGCGGGCCCCCGATCGGTTAAGCCGCTCAGGTGGCCTTGAAATCGTCCGGGGAGATGGTGTCCAGGAATTCCTTGAACTTCTCGACCTCATCCTCGCGGACGGCCCCGCCGGACTCATCGTCGGTCTCATCGGGAATCAGCAGGCCGGCCTCGTCGAGTACTGCCTCCTCGACGAAGATCGGCACACCCATCCGCAAGGCGATCGCCACCGAATCCGAGGGCCTGGCCGATACCCGCACGTCGGAGTCGAACACCAGGTCCGCGTAGAAGGTGCCCTCCTGGAGGTCGACGATGCGCACCTCCTTCAGCGAATGACCGAGTGCGCCGATCACGTCGCGGAACAGGTCGTGCGTCAGCGGCCGGGGCGGCTCGACACCCTGCTGTTCGAAAATGATGGCGTTCGCCTCGGTCTGCCCGATCCAGATCGGCAGGTAGCGGTCGCCCTCGGATTCGCGCAGCAGCAGAACGGGCTGGTTGGCGGGCTGCTCCACGCGAATGCCCACGACTCGGACCTCACCCATCAACTACCTCACCTCCGCGCAGGACAAGCCGCCGCTTCATCGCCGAAGTCTAGTACCCATCACCCGACTCCTCCTCAGCGATCCAGTACGTCGCGCACGGCGGACTTGATCAATGAGGTGTGCAGCGTGATCGCCAGTGCGGCAACCTCGCGGGCCAGATCGTCGGCGCGATCCCGGGCGCCGGTGGTGCCGGCCTTGCCCACCGGTCCGGCAATCTGCGCTATCAGGTCGGACTGCCGGTCGGCGGCGGAGCGGAAGGCCCGGAGGTGGCGAGGCTCGATGCCGTACGCGCCGAGGGCGCCGGCGCACTGGGCGATGGCCACCGAGTGCTCGTCGAACAACCCGCCGGGGCCGGAGGTGATGATGCCCTCCTTACGCAGGGCGGCCAGCAACTCCGGCGTGACACCGGAGCGTTCCAGGAGGTCCTCGCGGGTCAGTCGGACCGGGGCGGACATCGCCGGCGCGTGGGGGGCGGCCGGTCCGGCAACGGGTACCAGTCGCGGGGCCGGATAGCCCGAAACCCGCTGTGGCAGTTCGCCATCCGGCTGGGCGTCGAGTTGAGTCTTGATGACCTTGAGCGGCAGGTACTGGTCACGCTGCGCGGTCAGGATGAACCGCAGCCGCGCGCAGTCATAGGCGGTGAACCGCCGGTATCCCGACGGGCTGCGCTGCGGGGTGACCAGGCCCTCGGCCTCCAGGAAGCGAATCTTGGAGATGGTCACGTCCGGGAATTCCGGCCGCAGCAGATCCAGTACCGCTCCGATGGATATCCCGGGCGGGCCTGCGCTATCGGGCGCCGTCATCGGACTTGGGTCCGGTCAGGAACACCAGCCGGAACTTGCCGATCTGTACCTCGTCGCCGTTGGCCAGCGTGGCCGAGTCCACCGGCTCGCGATTCACATAGGTGCCGTTGAGGCTTCCCACGTCGACGACCTGGAACTCGGGGCCATCCAGCCGGAATTCGGCGTGCCTGCGGCTGACGGTGACATCGTCGAGGAAGATGTCGGAATCAGGGTGCCGGCCGGCCGATGTGCTCGGCTGGTCCAGCAGGAACCGGGAGCCGGCATTGGGCCCGCGCTTGACGACCAGCAGGGCCGAGCCCGGGGGCAGGCCTTCAACCCCGGACACCGCCGTCTCACCAGCCGGGCTCACCGGAGCGTCGAGATCGTTGAGGAAATCAGCGCGGAAGACCGAGGTCGTTTCCACGGTGAGTTCGTCAGCGCTGTCGTCGGCCCCGAGCCGCCGATCGTTGTCCGCCACCGCTACTCCTCACTGGTTTGATTCGACCGTACCGCTACCCGGTCGCTTTGTGCCCCGCACTCATCCGATGACCTGTTGGCAGGCACCCTAACAACCGTCACGGCTAGGCCAGGATGTCCCGGTAGGCATCGGGGTCGAGCAGCGCCCCCAGCCCCTGGTCGAGGGTATCGCCCTCGGATCGGAGCTCCAAGAGCCAGCCCTGCCCGTAGGGGTCGGAATTCACCAGTTGCGGGTTCGCGTCCAGATCGGTGTTGACCGCGACCACAGTCGCCGACACCGGGGCGTACAGGTCCGAGACCGACTTGGTGGATTCCACCTCCCCGAAGGTGTCGCCCGCGGCGATCTCGGTGCCGACGGCGGGCAACTGCACGAAGACGACATCGCCGAGGGCGGACTGCGCGAAATCGGTGATGCCGACCCGGACGGTGTCGGTGCCGGTACGGCGAACCCACTCGTGCTCGGCGGTGTAGCGCAGTTCGGCGGGGATGTCGCTCACAGGACTCCTTCGATCAGATGTGCGCCCGGCGTGGCGCTTACTTGACGGGCCTTACTTGACGGGTTGAGCGTATTGGCGTGGTTTCGGTTGCCGCAAGGCGGTGACCTCCACCCGGTCGGACTGGGCGACGGTCATCGTCCCACCAACTCTCTTGACGCTGTCGACCGCACCGCCGGGAATGTTCATCGCCGCGGCCAGCGTCGATGGATCCCCAATGGCCACAATCGAATACGGGGCACGCAGGGTCTGCGAGTCGATGACCAGCGTGCCGGGCACACCCTCGATCCAGGTGTCCACCCCGACCCGGACCGACCGGGTGGCCGATCGGATCTCCATGGTTTCGGCCCCGGCTGCCCGCAGCTCGTTGATCACGTCGAGCATGGTCTCCGGCCCCACTCCGGGTCCGGGATCGTCGATGGTCACCGTGACGCCGGGCCCGTTTGCCGCGACGGTGCCGACCAGGATGGACAGCGCAGCCAGCCTCGCCTGGGCGTTCTGGATGGCCGCCTGGTCGCTGGTGCCGGCGGCCTGCATGGCGGCCAGGTTGCGCTGAAGGTCGGCGACCTCGGTGTTGAGGGCGGCTTCGCGTTGCTGCAGTGAGTCCAGCAGGGTCAGCAGGTCGGCCGGTCGGGCGGTGGACAGCGAATCGCCGGAATCGGTCTGCCGGACCTGGGTGACGATAGCCAGCCCGAGCAGCAGGCACAGTAGCGCCGCCAGCGCGCCGAAGACCCTGCGCGAGCGCGCGCCGGACTCCGGGCCGGGCATCTCGTGGCGGCCGTGCTCGGTCATCTCACGCCCCGAACAGGTGGCGACGCAGGGCGGCGGCGTTACCGAAGATCCGGATACCGAGCACCACGATGATCGCCGTCGACAGTTGCGCGCCCACCCCGAGCTGGTCCCCGACGTAGACCATCAGGGCGGCGACCAGAACGTTGAAGACAAATGAGATGACGAACACCTTCGCATCGAAGATCTTCTCCAGGTAGGCCCGCAGTCCGCCGAATACGGCGTCCAGGGCGGCGACCACCGCGATCGGCAGATAGGGCTCGATGACGTCGGGCACGCTGGGACGCAGGACCAACCCGAGCACGATGCCGACGACGAGTGCGGCGATTCCGATCATCTAGGGTCCTTCCCGCCGGCCAAACTTAACCTCCCGCGCGGGGCTGGCGGGCACGGTGAGCTCTTCCTCGGCGCTGACGGTCACCCCGACCCGGTAGGCGGTCTCCAGCAGCCGCAGCCGCTGCAGTGCGGTACTGGCGCCGAAGGACTCCGCAAGCCGGGCCGGCGGCCCGATCGCCAGGACCCGGTAGGGACCCGCGATCGGCTGGTTGTCCACCAGGATCGCTTCGCCGGCCTGTCTGATGGTGACGCCGGGTCCGATCCGTACACCGCCGACCGCGACGGCCTCTGCGCCACCGGCCCACAGCGCGTTGACCACCAGTTGCAGATCACGATCGAGGATCACCTGCCTGGTGCCGGGAAGACGCTGGCGGGATGCGTCGGTCAGATCCGGCCGCTGCTGCGGTTCGGTGGCGGTGATGGCAAGTCCGGGTCCGCTCTCCACGGTGCTGGCCGCACCCAGGCTCAGGGCGTCGAGTTCGGCGAGCAGGGTCCGACCGGTGGCGTCGGCGGCCAACGTGCCACGCTCGACGACATCCGATTGCGCGGCTAACTCGTCGCGCCGTTCGGTCAGTCCCGCGGTGCGCTGCTGTGCGCTGCTCACGCCGGCCGCGAGTCCCCGCTGGGCGGCGCTGACACCGGGCGCGGTCGAGCGGGCCGCTGCGACGGCGAGGGCGAACACCGCGGCGATCAGCAGCGCGGCCAGCGCCTGCCACAGCCACCCGGGCGGACGCGCACCGTCGGTTCGCTGCCGCGCGGCGGCAGCCGCTGCGTAGCCGGGGTCGAGGTGATCGGACAGCAGCGACCGCAACAGCGACGGCATCCCCCGCGCACGGCCAGTGTCAGGAAGCGACGGCATCGTGGCGCACCCTGGGCAGCCGGGCAACCATGCGGACCTGGATCAGGTACAGCACCGCCGACCACAGGTACATACCGATTCCCCAGATGACGAAACCCCAGCCGATCGCGCCAATGACTCTGCTCCACAACACATCCCACTGTCCGAGCAGCACCAGCGGGAAACCGGACATCAGTGCGAAGGTCGCGGCCTTGCCGATATAGGTGACCGGGAGCGCATCCAGACCGCGGCTGCGCAACATCGGCAGCGTGGCCGCCAGGGCGATGTCACGGCCGAGCAGGATCGCCACCACCGGCCACGGCACCACCCCCGCCAGCGCCAGGCCCACCGGCACGGTCACCATGTAGATCCGGTCGACGAGCGGGTCGAGCAACTCCCCCAGTCGCGAGGACTGGTTCGGCACCAGCCGGGCGATCTTGCCGTCGGCCCAGTCCGAGGCGCCGCTGAACATCAGGATGCCGGTGGCCGGTCCCCAGGCGTGCCGGGCCAAGAGCAGATAGAGAAACACCGGCACCAGCGCCAGACGGATGAAGCTCAGGATGTTCGGGATGGTCCACACCCGTTGCTTCATGCCAGAAACCTAGCGGAACACCCCGGGCAGGCAGCGGTGTGTAGCGCTAGCGGAACACCCCGGGCAGGCTCAGCGCCGACAGCGTGTCATCGCGCAGCGGATTGTCGTGGACCATGTAGGTCCACGTCGACGTCGGCCGGGCCAGCTTGGACAGATCAAGACCGGGCTCGTCGGTGAGCACGTTGGCGGTCTCAAAGGTCTGCTGAGAGGCCTCGATGGCGTCGGCGGCCAGTGAGGCGAAGGCGTCGACCGCCAGCCGGTGGAACTCGTCGAGCGGGTTCTGCCTGCCAAGCGCGCGAAGGTGGATGCTTTCCCGGATGTCGGCCAGGTAGGCAAGGTGGTCGGCCCACCCCCGGTCGAGGTGGAAAAGCATGATTTTGCGACAGATCAGCTCGAGGGTGTCCTCGGCGCCGTCGCCGAGCGTCTCCGCCAACTCCTCGTAGCGCTCCGGGGACAGCTCGCGAAGCTCCTCGCGCGCCGACGGAGTGCTCAGCAGGGTGTTGCGCCGTTCGACGATGATCGAGCGCTGCTGGGCGATCAACTGGTTGTAACGCCAGGTGTTGGCGTGGACGTCGAGCAGCCGGCCTTCGGCGACGCGCTGGGAATGGTCCAGCAGATCCGCGGCCTTGGGGCTGGTGACCATGCCGGTCTCGTCGCATTCCATGGGCAGCTTGCCGGAGTCGAGGTTGGCGACGATGACATCGTCCTCCCAGCTGGAGAAGAACACCGTGGAGCCGGGGTCGCCCTGACGCCCGGCCCGGCCGCGCAACTGGTTGTCGAGCCGTTCAGTGCGATGCCGGCCGGTGCCGACCACATGCAGGCCGCCGAGATCGGCCACCTTTTCGTGGTCGGACTCATCCGACCCGCCGAGCCGGATATCGGTACCGCGCCCGGCCATCTGGGTGGAGACGGTGACCACTCCGAGCTTGCCGGCCTCGGCGATGACCGCGGCCTCCTCCTCGTCGTTCTTCGCGTTGAGGACTACCGCGGGCACCTTGCGGCGTACCAGCCGCTCATGCAGTTCTTCGGATTCTGCGACGTCGTGAGTGCCGACCAGGATCGGCTGGCCGGTGGCGTGCACCTCGATGATGTGGTCGATGATGCCGTCGCTCTTCGCCGCCGCGGTGATGTAGACCCGGTCTGGCGCATCCACCCGCACGTTGGGTGCGTTCGACGGGATCTGCGAGACGCCGAGCTTGTAGAACTGGCGCAGTTGCTCGCCGGCGGCCAGCGCGGTACCCGTCATCCCGCACACCGTCGGGTAGCGGTTGATCAGTGCCTGCACGGTGATGGTGTCGAGCACCTCACCGGTCTCGGTGGTCTCGATTCCCTCCTTGGCCTCGACCGCGGCCTGCAGACCGTCGGGCCAGCGCTGCAGGGTCGCGATACGTCCGCGCGAGGAGTTGATCAGCTGGACCGCGCCGTCGCGCACGATGTAGTGCACGTCGCGCTGCAACAGCACATGGGCGTGCAGGGCGATGTTGACCTCGGTGAGGATGCTGGTGACGTTGTCCTCGGAGTACAGATCGATACCGCCGAGCGCCTTCTCCAGCCGCTGGGCGCCGGCCTCGGTCAGGTGGACGTTGCGGCTGTCGGCATCGGTGGCGAAGTACTGCCCGGCCTCGGTCTGACCCGCATTGTCGGCGACCAGTTCGCCCACCAGGCGCACGATCTCCAGCTTCGGTGTCTCCCGGTGGGTAGTGCCGGCCAGCACCAGCGGGACCAGGGCCTCATCGACCAGGACCGAGTCGGCTTCGTCGATCAGCGCCACGTCGGGGTTGGGCGAGACCAGATCGGCGACGTCGGTGACCAACTGATCGCGCAGCACGTCGAAGCCGATCTCGTTGACCGATGCATAGGTGACGTCGCACTGATAGGCGGCGCGGCGCTCCCGGGGCGTGGAATCGGCGGTGATCCATCCGACGGTCAGGCCCATCGCCTCGATCACCGGACCCATCCATTCGGCGTCGCGGCGGGCGAGGTCGTCGTTGATGGTCACCACGTGCACAGTGCGCCCGGCCAGCGCATATCCGGCCGCGGCGATCGCGCCGGAGAGCGTTTTGCCCTCGCCGGTGGCCATCTCGATGACGTCGCCGGCCATCATCCTCAGCGCGCCGAGAAGCTGGACGTCGAACGGCCGCAATCCGATGGACCGGTCGGCGGCCTCCCTCGCGATGGCCAGGAACTGCCCGATATCGGCCGAGTCGGACAACTTTTCGAGATTGAGCAGCCCTGCGGCCTTGGCGAGCTGCTCATCGTCGAGACCATGGGCCTTGTCGTCGAACTCGGCCGAGGAGTTCACCTCGGACATCGAGTGAGCTTTCACCGTTTCGCTGCTCGCGCCGAGCATCCGCCAGAACCCCCGGCTCAGCCGGCCCGACCCGGATGCGGTCTTCTTGGAAGTCTTCGCCACGGGTTCAACGGTACCGGCGGGCCGGCCGAACACATGCTTGCCCGCTGCCCTATCGGCATGCTGGGGTAGCTTTCGCCGGGGGGATCCCCACCGGGAGGAGAACGCGTTGGAGCCGTACGTACCGTCAATGGACTGGGGCGCTGAACTCGTCCCGTCGATGATCTGGATCCTGCGCGCGTGGGCGATCGCGGCCGTGGTGACCGTGCTGGTGCTGTTCCTGCTGGCCCGCTTCACGGTCTGGGGGCGGCAGTACTGGCGGGTGACCGGAGACTACTTCCGCGGCCGGGAGTCGGTGCGGATCTGGATCTGGCTGGCGGTCCTGCTGCTCTCGGTGATGATCTCGGTCCGGATCAATGTGCTGCTCAGCTACTTCAGCAATGACCTCTATACCTCCCTGCAGGTCGCATTCGAGGCGACCAGTGCCCGTGACGACGCGGTCCGCGATGGCGCCATTCACGGGTTTTGGGTGGCACTGGGCATCTTCGGGATCCTGGCCACGATCTACGTCACCCAGGTGATGATCGACATCTACATCACGCAGCGCTTCATCATCCGCTGGCGCACCTGGCTGACCGACCGTCTGACCGGAGACTGGCTCGAGGACCGCGCCTACTACCGGGCCCGGTTCACCGACTCCGACACCGACAACCCCGACCAGCGCATCCAGTACGACGTCGACATCTTCACCACCGGGGTCGGCGGGTCGCCCAACAGTCCGACGATCGGGACCGGGTCGATGCTGCTGTTCGGCGCCATCTCATCGGTGTGCACCGTGGTGGCCTTCATCCCGATCCTGTGGCGGCTGTCCGGTCCGGTCACCCTGTTCGGTTTCACCCTTGATCGTGCCCTGTTCTGGGTGGCGTTCATCTACGTGTTCCTCGCGACGGTGGTGGCGTTCTGGATCGGCCGGCCACTGATCCGACTGAGCTTCCGCAACGAGTTGACCAACGCCGCCTTCCGTTACGCGCTGGTGCGCCTGCGTGACGCCGCCGAAGCCGTCGGCTTCTACCGGGGCGAGAGCACCGAGCGGGGTCTACTGAAAACCCGCTACGACAGCATCATCACCAACTATCGGCAATTCGTCCGCCGCACCCTGGGATTCACCGGCTGGAACCTGGCGATGAGTCAGATCATCACACCCCTGCCGCTGATCGTGCAGGCGCCTCGACTCTTCAAGGCGGAGATGGACTTCGGTGATGTGACACAGTCCTCGAGCGCCTTCTCCAACATCAGCGATTCGCTGTCGTTCTTCCGCAACGCCTACGACAGTTTCGCCGCCTACCGCGCCGCGATCATCCGCCTCAACGGTCTGGTGGAAGCCAACCAGGATGCCCGCGAGATGCCGAGTCTGGAGACGGTGGCCAGTGTCGACGGCTCGGTTCAACTCGATCGGGTCGAGGTGCGCACGCCGAGTGGCAGTCAACTCGTGGATCCACTGGATCTGCGACTGGAGCCGGGCGAGAGGCTGGTTGTGACCGGGCGCTCCGGCAGCGGGAAGACCACGCTGCTGCGCAGCATCGCGCAGATGTGGCCCTACACCACGGGCACGGTGTGCCGTCCCATCGACGGCAACGAGACCATGTTCATTTCCCAGATGCCGTATGTCCCTCTCGGCGTGCTTCGGACCGTGGTGTCCTACCCGTCGAAGGCCGGGGAGATCCCCGACGAGGACCTGCAACTCGCCCTGTCGAAGGTGGCGCTGCCGCATCTGATCAACCGGCTCAACGACAAGGAGGACTGGGCCAAGGTCCTCTCGCCCGGCGAACAGCAGCGGATCGCCTTCGCCCGGATTCTGCTGACCATACCCAAGGCGGTGTTCCTCGACGAGGCGACCTCAGCCCTCGACGAAGGCCTCGAACAGGTCGTCTACGACCTGGTTCGCGCCGAATTGCCGGACATGATCATCGTCAGTGTCAGCCACCGCCCCACGGTGGACCGCTATCACGAACGGCACCTGGAATTGCGCGGCGAGGGCGAGTGGCGCCTGAACCGGATCGATGGCGGGGAGCCGGTCGGGGTCTGACCAATGGAGTCCTACAAGCCGTCCCTGGACTGGGCCAATGAGATCCCGAACTCGCTGCTGTGGGCGGCCAAGGCGTGGGGTATCACCGCCGTTGGCACCGTCCTGGTGCTGTTCCTGCTGACCCGCTACACCAGCTGGGGCCGGCAGTTCTGGCGGGTCACCGGCGACTACTTCCGCGGACGCGACAGCATTCGGGTCTGGGCGTGGCTGGGCGTGCTGCTGTTCTCGGTGCTCATCGCCGTCCGGCTTGACGTACTACTGAGCTATTTCAGCAACGATCTGTATTCCTCGCTGCAGGTGGCCTTCGAAGGCGCCGGGGCAGGCAACCAGGCGGTTCGCGACTCCGGGGTGCGCGGCTTCTGGACGGCGATCCTGACCTTCGTATTGATCGCAACCCTCTACGTCGGCCGTCAGCTGATCGACATCTACCTCAATCAACACTTCATCATCCGCTGGCGGGTATGGCTGACCCACCGGCTCACCGGCGACTGGCTCGATGACGAGGCGTTCTATCGTGGCCGATTTCTGGACAATCCGATCGACAACCCGGATCAGCGCATTCAGGTCGACATCGACTCCTTCACCACCTGCACCGGGCAGGGCACCAACACCCCCTCAATCGGCACCATCGCGACATTGCCGTTCGGAGCCATCAACGCGATGGTCTCGGTCGCGGCATTCACTCCGATCCTGTGGGGCCTGTCCGGTCCACTGACCGTCTTCGGGTTCACCCTGAACCACGCACTGTTCTGGATCGCCCTGCTGTACGTAGTGACCACCACAGCGATCGCATTCTGGATCGGCCGGCCGCTGATCCTGTTCAGCTTCCGCAACGAACTGACCAACGCCGCATTCCGCTACGCACTGGTGCGAATGCGTGACGCCGCGGAGTCGATAAGCTTCTATCGCGGCCAGCGAGCCGAGGATTCCGTTCTGCGGCAACGCTTCTCAGCGATCATTGTCAACTATCGCCGATACGTACTGCGCAATCTGGCGCTGCTCGGCTGGAATAATTCGATCAGTCAGGTCATCAATCCACTACCGCTGGTGGTGCAGGCACAGAGACTCTTCAAGGGCCAGATCAGCTTTGGCGACGTCACCCAGTCGGCGAGCGCGTTCAGCAGCGTGCACGACTCACTGTCGTTCTTCCGGGCGGTGTATGACTCGTTCGCGGCGTACCGGGCCACCATCATCCGTCTCTACGGACTCGTCGAAGCCAACGAGGACACCCGGGAACTGCCCCGTGTACAGGTGGTGGACAGCACCGACGGCGCCCTGGATCTGATCAACCTCGAGGTGCGCGATCCGGCCGGGCGGCGGCTTCTGCAAACCCTGAGTCTGCGTCTGGAGCCGGGCGAGTCGCTGGTGATCACCGGGCCGTCCGGTTGCGGGCGCACCACGTTGCTGCGCAGTATCGCCGGGCTGTGGCCCTACAGCACTGGCACATTGCGCCGCCCCGGTGGCGAGGACGACTCGATGTTTCTCTCTCAGGTGCCCTACCTGCCACTGGGCGACCTACGATCTGTGCTGAGCTACCCGCATACCGAACGTGAGTTTCCCGACGCACAACTCGGCAGCGCCCTCGACGATGTGGCACTGGGGCATCTGGCCGGCCGGTTGGGCGATACCGAGGACTGGGCCAAGGTGCTCTCGCCCGGTGAACAGCAGCGCATCGCGTTCGCGCGGGTTCTGCTGCACAGGCCCACGGTGGTATTCCTCGACGAATCCACCTCCGCGCTCGACGAGGGCAATGAGTTCGCGCTCTACCGGTTGGTCCGAGCCCGGCTTCCCGGCACGATCATGGTCTCGGTAACCCACCGCGGGACGGTCATGCAGCATCACGACCAACACCTGCGACTGCACGGCGATGGGACGTGGGAGCTGGACCGGTCGGCCGAACCGGCCGGCGTCTAAACCGCTCCGGCCGTTACAACACCCTCGATGACCGCAACGATGTCACCCGGACAGTCCTCCTGGAGGAAATGTCCACCCGTGAGGGTGACGTGGGGTTGACCGTTGGCGCCGGGGACCAACTTCTGGAACAGCGTGTCGCCGCCTGCGGTGACCGGATCATTGTCGCTGAACGCTGTCACGAACGGTTTGTCGAATTGCGTCAGCACCCCCCACGCCGCCTTGTTCTCGGCAACCGAGCCGTGTTCGCCGGTGATGGGCACCAACGTCGGGAACTGACAGGCACCGCCCTTGTAACTCGCATCGGGGAATGGCGCGTCGTAGGCGGCGATTTCCTCCGCGCTCAGGCTGCGCACGGTACCGCCGTTGACGATCATGCCGATCGGCATATCCGGAGTGCTCTGACTGAACGCCAGCCATTGATTGAATCCCTCTGAGAACCCGGTACCGACCGGCAGTCCGGTGTTGGCGACCACCACGCCTGCGAAACGATCCGGGAACGCAGCCACCAGACGCAGACCCAGCAGCCCACCCCAGTCCTGGCAGAACAACGTCACACCGCGCGCGTCCATCGCCGTGAACCACTGGCTCAGCCAGGCGACGTGACGTTCGTAGGTGTAGTCGTTGCGGTCGGCCGGCTTATCGGAGCGGCCGAAGCCGATCAGATCCGGTGCAAGCACCCGATGTCCCGATGCCACCAGTGCCGAGATGATGTGCCGGTACAGGTAGGACCAACTGGGCTCACCGTGCAGCAGTAACACCGTGGCGCCGCCCCGGGGTCCCTCGTCCACATAGGCCATCCGCAGGGTCTGCCCGGTGGCGGTATCGGTGATGTCGGCGTAGTGCGGCGCGTAGGACCAATCCCGCAGGTTCTCAAAGCGGCTGTCGGGGGTGCGCAGAATTTCCATGGCGGGCTCTCCAGAGTTCGGTTACACCGCAGTTTTGTAGCAACTGTTATTATTTGTCAACCCGGGAACCAGCGAGGTGATGACATGGGCCGACCCGCCAAGACGACCGACACCGACATCCTCGACGTCACCTATGCGCTGGCCTGGCAGCGTGGCTGCGACGACCTCACCATCCGCGACCTCGAGGTGGCTCTGGATCTCCGCGCGCCGTCGATCTACCGGCGTTTCCAGTCCCGCGATGAACTCCTCGCCGCTGCCATCGACCGCTACTCCGAACGGGTGGTGGGCTCTCGGGTGCGCCGCTGTCTTGAGGAGGCGGAGAACCCACTGCGCGGGGTCCGCCAGTTCTTTCTCATCGCCGTCGACCCGACGACCAACCCGAACATGGCGCGTGGCTGCCTGCTCGCCACGACAAGTCAGCAGGCGTCGTACGCGATACCGGTCATCGGCGCCGCGGTCACCCGGGGGTTCGCGACCGTCGAGAAGGCTCTGCTGGCCGCACTGGACCGGGCCGTCGCCCGGGGGCATCGGTTCGACTCCCCCAATCGTGACCTTGCGCGGGCACTGCTCCAGGGTTTCCTCGGTGTTCTGATGCTGATGCGCTGCGGTCACGATGATCTCGAGCCGAGCGTGCACGTCATGCTCGACTCACTTCTCGGAGCAGACCTCCAGCCGGCCTAGTGCGCTGCCGCGTGCGCTCCCGCACGCCTCCCGAAGAAGGATCCCGAACCCAGTTGTGTCCCACTGGAATAACCCTTGCCGTCCTGGGCGATATTGGATGCCGTCGCGCCCGCCGCATACAGCCCCGGTATCGGTTCCCCGCCACCGCGCAGCACCCGGCCGTCGACGTCGGTGGCCAGACCGCCGACGGTGAAGCCCGAGTACATCGCCTTACCCAGCGATAGGTCGAATGCCGCCCACGGTCCTTTGTCTTGCGGCGCAAGGAATTCCGGCTGCTTATGGAAATCCGGATCCTCACCCTTGGCGGCGAACTCGTTGTAACGGTTGAGGGTGGCTACCAGATTCCCCGTCGGAATTCCCAGAGCTGATTCCATCTCCTCAACGGTCTACCAACCGTCTATTAACGAGACCAACGGAAATTCCGGGCGCTGCAGGTGATCCTCATCAACGATCAGGAACGCCGCGCTGTCCGGCTGGTCCATCACGAAACCTGATGTCCGCGAATGGTAAGAGTCCTCCGTGACGAACCGCTGGCCGAGCTTGTTCACGATGATGCCGGTCAGCAGAATCGAGGGCGGGTAGACCGGTGCGGTGATGAAGGCCTGGTCCATATGTTTAGTCGCGGCCCCGGCCGAGACCCCCATCCGGATTCCCAGCCCATCGTCGTAGCTGTTACCCAGGACGAACGGCTTCTCGGCGAGTTTCGGCGTGTACTTCGAAACCATGTCCTTGTTCATCACGAATCCACCGGCCGCGAGCACCACCGCTCCGGCCTTGATCGCACCGGTCTCGGCGAAGTGCCGCCAGGACACTCCGACGACAGCACCGTCATCGAGCACGAGGTTGGTCGCACCGGTCTCATACCGGATCTGCACGCCGAGTTCCGCGGCTCGCTTGACCAACAGGTCGATCACCATCGCCGCGCCCTGGGTGTCACCGGGCACCGGAACCTTATGCCCGCGCGGGGCCGGGATGGCCATGTCCTTGAACGGCCAGAGTTTCTCGTTGCCGGTGTACATCAGCCCCTCGGTATTGGGCTGGATGACCGCTTTCTCCGGGTAGTAGCTGCGCTCGAACGCAATGCCGAGGTCCTCGAGCCAATTGAAGTGCTCGACGCTGCCTTCGCAGTACGCCCGGATCTTGTCGTGCTCGGGTTCCCTGGACATCGCAACCAGGTACTTGTACATCTCCTCGGGGCTGTCCGAGAACCCGGTGGCCTGTTGTACGGCGGTGCCGCCACCGAGGTAGAAGTGGCCACCGGCCATCGCGGTGGTGCCGCCGGCAACGGCGGCCCGTTCCAGAACCAGAACCCGGGCCCCGGCGGCGGCGGCGGTCACCGCGGCACAGCCCCCGGCGATACCGAATCCCACCACCACGACGTCGACGTCATCCGACCACTCGGTCACATCGGACGCATCGACTGTGGCAGGGATGTCCAGGCCGCTCATGGCCCATGACACTAGCGTCGGAACGGACGAATTACGAGAACGTGTTCTAGTTTTGCGTCAGCGCTGCGGGGCGGCGGCGACGCTGACGACGGCCCGAGCGGTGTCCTCGCGCAATTGCTGGCCGGTGGCCTGCCAGGATACGGCCGCCGGCAGCCGGCCCCAGGTGCTGTTGAACAGGCCGATCACGACGGCTTTTCCATCGTCGGCCAGCGTGTAGACCGGGCCGCCCGAGTCGCCCTTCTGGCTGACCACGCCGTTGTCCATGGTGAACCACCCGTTATTGACCCGCTCGATGGTGCCGCAGCTCTCGCCGGTGACGATGCCGAAGTGGCAGACCGGCTGGCCGGCGGCCAGTGGCACGGTGACATCAGCCACCAGCGTCCGGCCGCTCGGGAGGATGGTGTTGACGGTGACGTCGGAGGCCAGGCTGATGGTTTCGTAATCAGAGATGACCTGGTCGGTGCGGACAACCGTGCCGTCGGGGGTGTTGTCCCGGGCGACGGTCACGACGCCGATGAAGCGGCCGTTGCGGTCGGTGACCGGGCCGCTGGCGTTGCAGTGCCCGGCCGAGAAGGCCACCCGCGCCACCGGATCGACGAAGCCCAGCGTGCACATGGTGCCGCCCTGACGAATCTCCATACCTGGAGACACCACCGCGACGGTGTCCGCCGAGGCGATCGTGGCCGCTGACACCGTGGCCGACAGGGCGGCAGTTCCGGCCGCCACCGCGAGAACCGCGGTTCGCAGAAAACGGGCCACCAGTCACCTCGATCGGTCGGCGGCCCCGAAACGACGCGGCCGCAATAACGTGTCGTGGTGTGTATCGGTGTCGAAGCTGAAGCGTTACACACCCGTTATTGCGGCCGCGCCTGGGAGGTCAGGGGATCGTGATGACCTGTCCGACCTCGATGTGATCGGGGTTGGCGATGCCGTTGGCGGCGGCCAGCTCCGGGTAGCGGTTGCCGTCGCCCAGGTACTGCTTGGCAATGTTGAACAGGGTGTCGCCCGAGACGACGGTATGGGTCCGCGACTCCACGGCCACCGGCGCGACCTCGATGATCTCGACCGCCTCGGCCGGCGGCGGGGCGTCGGTATCGGTGCGCGAGTTCCAGGCGGCGCCGTCCGCGGAATAGAGCACCACGTTGCGGTCATCCTGCACGACCAGCTTGACGTCCTTCTTGCCCTTGGTGTCGGTGTGCCAGATCGGCTTGTCGCCGGCGTAGAGCACGAAATTGCCATCGCCCTGGACCTCGGCCCGCTCGACGCCCTGACCGTTGGTGCCGGTGGCCCAGACGGCCTCTCCACGCGCGGCCAGGACGAGGTTGCCGTCCTCCTGCAGCGTCAGGGTGTAGGCCCCGTTGTTCGAGGTGAGCGAATCGCCCTTACCCAGCTTCTGTCCTGCGGTGAGTGTGTCTCCCACGGTTCATTCCTTCTGTAAGTCGCCCTCCTGCTTGGGCGCGCGCCCGCGAGCCTACTGGAAAAAGACGAACCGCCGGAGGCCGTACGGCAAACCTTGGGCTCATGAGTCGAAGCCGAGTCCAAGCCGGTCCAGGGTCCGCAGCAACACGTTGCGCCGACCCTGGTTGTGATCTGCCCGATCCAATGACCAACGCGTGGTCTGGATGCCGATGCTGGCCAGTGGTTCCGGAGGGAACGGCAGCGGCTTGCGGCGCACCATCTCCAGTTCGGTGCGCTCGGTCGGGCGGCCGTCGAGCAGATCCAGGCAAACATCGGCGGCGAATCGGGAGGCACCGACGCCCAGCCCGGTGAAGCCGTTGACGTAGGCGATCCGGCCCCGTCCGGCCATCCCCCAGTGCGCGCAGAACCGGGTGCTGGTGTCGATCGGCCCGGCCCAGCGGTGGCCGAACCGGACGTCCTCGAGCTGCGGGAAGGTGGTGAAGAAATGGCCCGCCAGCTTGCGGAACGACTCCGGCCGGTCTTCAAGGCTGGGGTCGACCCTGCGGCCGTAGTGGTACATCGCGTCGTAGCCGCCCCACAGGATCCGGTTATCGGCCGAAAGCCGGTAGTAGTGAAACTGGTTGCCGCAGTCGCTGATCCCCTGGCGTTCCCGCCAGCCGATGCGGTCGAGTTGCTCGGTTGTCAGCGGTTCGGTGCCCAGCACGTGGTCGTAGACCGGCACGGTACGCAACCGGTTGCGCTTCAGCAGGCTCGGGAAGACGTTGGTGGCCAGCACCACCCGTTTGGCCGTGATGGATCCGGTCACGGTGGTCACCGTCACCGCACCCGCTCCGGATTTCACGGCTTTGGCCTGGGTGTGCTCGTGAATCCGCACTCCTTTGTCGGCACACACCCGGGCCAGCTCGAAGACCAGCCGCGCGGGGTCGACGATCGCGCAGGTGTCGGCCGCGAACAAAGCACCCCGGTAGGTCGGTGAGTTGACCTGGGCCCGCACCTCGGCCTGGTCGAGGAACCGTCCCTCGCCGTGCTCGGCCGCCTCGCGCAACCAGGGCACCTGGTGCGCCTCGGTGGCCACCGCCAGCATGCCGGTGCGCTGCCAGTCGACCTTCATGCCGTACTTCTCGATATCGGCCGCCATACCGTCGAGGTTGTCCAGGCCCAGTCGTTCAAGCTGATCGAATTCGTCGGGCCAGCGGGACTTCCCGTTCTCGGCACCGTGGGTGAGGCTGGCGTCGACGAAGCCGCCGTTCCGTCCCGATGCCGCCCAGCCGATCCGCTCGGCCTCGATCAGCACCACCCGCGCACCCGGATCGCGTTCGATGGCGTGCAGTGCCGTCCAGAGTCCGGTGTACCCGCCGCCGACCACGAGCAGATCGCACTCGGCCGAACCGGTCAGACTCGGATAGTCGGGCCGGGGAATGTCGAGCCACATCGACCCGAACACGGCCGGGGCGAGCGATCGTTCGATCAGGCGGGGGTCGACGTCACGGTCGAAGACGGTGCGCACCATGCAATGGTGTCATGCCCGGCGAATCACACCGATCCCGGCGGGCTCCCAGCCGGGCGGCCCGAAGATATGGCCGAGCTTGTCCCGCCATCGCGGGGCCGAGCGGACGTCGCGGGCGATCGCGACGTATTCATGGGTCTCCAACGTCCAGATGTTGAACGTGTCGACCGGTTTGGTCAGCCCGTAGTGCGGCCGGAACGTCTCGGGCCGGAAGGTGCCGAACATCCGGTCCCAGATGATCAGGATGCCGCCGTAGTTGCGGTCCAGGTATTCGGGATCCATACCGTGATGGACCCTGTGGTGAGAAGGGGTGTTGAGGATGAATTCGACCGGCCGGGGTAACCGGTCGATACGTTCGGTGTGGATCCAGAACTGGTAGATCAGGCTGATCGAGAAGCTGGTGAACACCATCCACGGCGGCACGCCGAGTAGCGGTAGCGGTGCCCAGAACAGCAGTTCGCCGCTGTTGTTCCATTTCTGCCGCAGCGCGGTGGCGAAGTTGAAGTAGCGGCTGGAGTGGTGGGCCTGATGGGTGGCCCAGACGATCCGGACCCGATGGGCGACGCGGTGATAGAAGTAGAACAACAGGTCCACCCCGACGATGGCGATCACCCAGGTGTACCAGTGCCGTGCCGATAGGTGCCAAGGTGCCACGTAGGCGTACAGCGCGGCATATCCCAAGAGCCCCAGGAACTTCCAGAAGGCCATCGTCGCCACAGACACAAGTCCCATAGAGACCGACGCGCGCGCATCCCTGGCGAAGTACGAGCCGCGCTCAGGCCGCCCCGGTTCGGCGGCGACATCCTTTTCGATCTTGCGCGCCGCAGTCCACTCGATGGCCAGCAGAAGCACGAAGAACGGTACGGCGAACAGCACCGGGTCCCGCATCGCCGGCGGCAGTACGGAGAACATGTGACACCTCCCGGGGAAAGTCTAATGTGGGCGCTCATGACGCAATCGCGGCCGATGCCGACGTGGGCGCTGCTGATGTGCGCCATCGCCACCGAGGTCACCGGCACCTTGTCGCTGCGGGCATCCCAGGGCCACCCACTGTGGCTACTGGTGGTGGTGGCCGGCTACACCGCGTCGTTCGTTCTGCTGACCGCCGTGCTGCGGGCCGGTATGCCGGTGGGTGTGGCCTACGGCATCTGGGGCGCCCTGGGCACCGCGATCACCACGATTGCGGCCACGCTGATCTTCGGTGACCCCTTCACCGTTCCGATCGTGGCCGGAATCGGGCTGATCATCCTCGGGGTGCTGACCGTCGAGTTCGGCTCGCACCGGGCAGAAAAGACCCTCCGATGAGCTGGCTGGCGCTGTTCGCCGGAATCCTGTTCGAGGTGTGCGCGACCCTGGGTCTTCGCGCCTCCGACGGTTTCCGCAAGAAGCGCTGGATCCCGCCGATCCTGCTCGGGTACGTCGTGTCGTTCAGCCTGGTGTGGCTGGCACTGCATCTGGGCATGCCGGTGGGGATCGCCTATGGCGTCTGGTCGGCGTGTGGGGTGGCACTGGTGGCGCTGATGGCCAGGGTGCTCTTCGATGAACGGCTCACCCCGACGATGGTGGGCGGGATCGGGCTGATCATCGCCGGCGTTCTGGTCATCCAGCTGTCCGGCTCGGCCTGATGCGAGCAAGATGGCAGCCATGACAGCACCGTCGTTGCGCGCCCTGGCCGAACGGTTGGGGGTGGCCGCCGCCTACCACGACTGGGTAGGAAACTTCGTGACCGTCGACGACGCGACGATCATCGCGGTGCTGGCCGCGCTCGGGGTGCGTGCCGAGACCGAAGATGATTGCGCCGCGGCACATCTGGAGCAGGACCGCCGCTACTGGTCGCGGCCTCTGCCTCCCACGGTGGTGGCCCGATCGGGTACCGAGTCGTCGTTCTGGGTGCATGTCAGGCACGGCGCGCCGGCTCAGGTGGCGGTCCGGCTCGAGGACGGCACTGTGCGCGAGGACATCCGTCAGGCCGACAACTTCACGCCGCCATTCGACCTGGATGGGCACCTGGTCGGCGAGGCGACGTTCGTGGTGCCCGCCGACCTGCCCCTGGGCTACCACCGGCTGGTGCTGCGCTCCGGGGACTCCGAATCCACCGCACCACTGATCGTCACCCCGGCCTGGCTGGGGCTGCCGGCCCGGATGGGCGCCCGGCGCGGGTGGGGTCTGGCCACCCAGCTCTACAGCGTGCAGTCGAAGGGCTCCTGGGGTGTCGGCGACCTGACCGATCTCACCGACCTGGCGGTGTGGGCGGGAGCGCGGCATGGCGCCGACTACGTGCTGGTGAACCCGCTGCACGCGGCCGCACCCGCGGCACCGATGGAGCCCTCCCCATATCTGCCGACCTCGCGGCGCTTCGTCAGCCCGCTCTATCTGCGGGTCGAGGCGATACCGGAGTTCGGGTTCCTGCCCAAGCGCGGCCGGGTCCACAAACTGCACACGGCGGTGCAGGCCCACGCGCGCACGTCGACGATCATCGACCGGGACGGCGCGTGGGCCGCAAAGCGCGCCGCCCTCAAACTGGTCTACAAGGTTCCCCGCAGCGCCGGGCGCGAGTTGGCGTTCCAGGCGTTCCGGCAGCGCGAGGGTCAGGCGCTCGACGACTTCGCGATCTGGTGCGCGCTGGCCGAGAAGCACGGCAGCGACTGGCGTAGGTGGCCGGCCGGGCTTGCCCACCCCGGCAATCCCGATGTCGCGGAGTACGCGCGACGGCACGCCGAGGCCGTGGATTTCCATCGCTGGCTGCAGTGGCAACTCGACACCCAACTCGCCGATACGCAATCCCGGGCCACCGAGACCGGGATGGCGCTGGGCATCATGCACGATCTCGCGGTCGGGGTGCACCCCAGCGGAGCGGATTCCTGGGCGCTGCAGGAGGTGCTCGCGCTGGGCGTCACAGCAGGGGCGCCCCCGGACGAGTTCAATCAGCTCGGGCAGGACTGGTCGCAGCCGCCGTGGCGGCCGGATCAACTCGAAGAGCTTGGCTACCAACCATTCCGGGCGCTGATCGAGACAATCCTGCGCCATGCCGGTGGCGTGCGCATCGACCACATCATCGGACTGTTCCGGTTGTGGTGGATACCCAACGGCGCTCCCCCCACCAAAGGCACCTACGTCCGCTATAACCACGACGCGATGATCGGCATCGTCGCGCTGGAGGCGCACCGGGCCGGTGCGGTGGTGATCGGTGAGGACCTCGGAACCGTTGAACCGTGGGTCCGGGAGTACCTGCGCGATCGCGGGCTGCTGGGTACATCGATCCTCTGGTTCGAGATCGATTCCTACAGTCGGGGCCCACTGCAGGCCCCGCACTGGCGGGACCTGTGCCTGTCCTCGGTGACCACCCATGACCTGCCGCCGACCGCCGGTTACCTGGCCGGCGACCACGTCCGGCTGCGGCACGAACTGGGACTGCTCACCCGTTCCGCCGACGAGGAACTGGCCGACGACCGGGCCGCCCAGCAGGCCTGGATGGACGAACTGCGCCGGGTGGGATTACTGGGAGAGCATGCCGACGAGGAAGACGTCATCACCGCGCTGTACCGCTACCTCGCCCTGACACCCTCGCGCCTGCTGGCACTGGCACTGACCGACGCGGTCGGGGAGAAACGCACCCAGAACCAGCCGGGCACCACTGATGAGTACCCGAACTGGCGGGTTCCACTCGGCGGGCCGGACGGCGAACGGATGTACCTGGAGGACGTCTTCACCGATCCGCGGGCGGCACGACTGGCCGAGGCGCTGCGCACTGCGATCAGCTGAACGCTTCCGGCTGACGCCGGTGCGTCCGAGCACCGCGTCTGCGTCGTTGACGCATGGTCGAACGAGCGGGTGCCGGCGAAGGTCGCAGACTCTCGTCGGCCAGTAGCATCACCGCGGTGACAACCCCCGAGACCGATGACGACACCCCACTGTGGTTGTTCGCCGACCAGCTCGGGCCGGCGGTTCACGGCGGCGGGCACGCGCATCGGCCGATTCTGCTCATCGAGGCCACCTCGGCATTCCGGCGCCACCGGTACCACCGGCAGAAAGTCCACCTGATTCTGTCGGCGCTGCGTCACGCGCGGGCCGATCTCGGCGATCGGGCCAGCGTGATCCGCGCCGGCAGCTACACCGACGCGCTGCGTAGCTACGGCCGCCCGGTGCTGGTGCACGAACCCACCTCACATGCCGCGGAACGATTCGTCCAACGGTTGCGTCAGGAGGGCTTGGTGGCCGGGGTGCTGCCCACACCCACCTTCGCACTGCCGCGCGCCGAGTTCGGGCAGTGGGCGGGCGACAGTAAGCGATTCCGGCTGGAGACCTTCTATCGGGAGCAGCGCCGCCGATTCGGGGTGCTGATGGACGGTGACCAACCCGTCGGCGGAAAGTGGAACTACGACGCCGACAACCGGGAATCCCCGCCGAAGGGCCACACCGTCCTGGACGTGGCACCGCCCTATCAGCCCACCGAGGACGATATCGACGCGCAGGTTCGGCGTGATATCGACGCCATGAACCTCGACACCGTCGGGACAGACGGCCCCCGGCTGTTCGCGGTGACACCGGCCGAGGCCGATGTGGCACTGCAGCGGTTCATCGCCGACCGGCTGCCGTTGTTCGGCCGCTACGAGGACGCCATGATGGGCGCCGACTGGGCAATGTCGCACTCGCTGCTGTCGGTTCCGCTCAACCTCGGTGTGCTGCACCCCCTCGACGCCGTACACGCCGCCGAGGCGGCCTATCGCAGCGGAGCCGCGCCGCTGGCCGCCGCCGAGGGTTTCATCCGCCAGATCCTGGGCTGGCGCGAATACATCTGGCAGCTCTACTGGCATTTCGGGCCCGAATACCGCGACAGCAACGCACTTGAGGCCCACACCCCGCTACCGGACTGGTGGCGAGATCTCGATGCCGACGCGGTCGAGGCCGAATGCCTGCGACAGGCCATGGCCGGGGTCCGGGACCGGGGCTGGGCCCACCACATCCAGCGCCTGATGGTGCTGGGCAGTCACGCCCTGCAGCGCGGTTACCAGCCCCGCGAGCTCAACGACTGGTTCGCGACCGCCTTCGTCGACGGGTTCGCCTGGGTGATGCCGGCCAATGTGATCGGGATGAGTCAGCACGCCGACGGCGGTCTGATGGCGACCAAGCCGTACACCTCCGGTGGGGCCTACCTGAACAAGATGAGCGATCACTGCCGCAACTGCCGGTTCGACCCCAGGAAACGCCTCGGCCCCGACGCCTGCCCGTTCACTGCCGGTTACTGGGCCTTCGTTGACCGCCACCAGCAGCTTCTGGCCGGCAATATGCGCACCGCGCGGGCGGTGTCGTCGATGAAACGCCTGGTGGACCTTGATGCCGTACTCGACCAGGAACGCCATCGCGACGCCTACTGAGACGCCTGGTGAAACGCTCGCGGGGCCATCCGGCGATACATCCATGACATGGCCGTGGGTTCCCGCTGCGCTATCTTCGACGTGAGGAGGTTCGTCGTGAGGAAGCTCGTGCTCGTGGTTGCCGGCGCGGTCGCGTCCGGGGCAGCGATCCTCGGCAACGGCGCGGTCAGCGCAGACCCGGGTTCGGGCAATCTGCTCAACGTTGTCGGCGAGCCCTACGCCAAGGCGGTGGCGGTCCTACGCGCCCAGGGTGTGAAGACCACCTTCGGCGGTTCGGTGGGAAGTGACGTCCCGCAGGCCCAGTGCATCGTCAGCAGCCAGAAGGTACTCACCATGGCCAAGATGACTCTGATGCTCGACTGCACCGCCGCCGCGCAGCCGGATGCCCCGTCCGCCCCGTCAAGCAGCACCGGAACCTCGGGCACCCAGGGTTCCGGCGGCGGCGGCCGTCCCACCCCCGGCGCTCCCGGCGTCGTGACCGTCATCCCCACCCAGGTCGGATGATGCGCGGGCCGCGCGAGATCGATCCCGGGCCGGTCCAGATTCAGGCCCGCAAGGTGTCGTTCGACCCGTCGAAGACCCCGCTGCACTGGATTCCCGGGCATCCGGTGGCCTCACATATGACCAATCTGCTCAATGTCGTCCTGCCGGCCGCCGAACGCTGGTTCGTGGCCACCTTCAACGAAGCCCTGCCGCTGGTGAAGGATCCGCGACTGACCGAGGACATGCGGGGCTTCATCGGCCAGGAAGCGGTCCACGCCAGCACCCACGACGCGATGCTGAACGAATTCATGATCACCCGCGGCGTCGATCCGCAACCGGTTCTCGACCAGGTCGACTACATGTTCTCCAAGATGCTCACCCCGAGCACCTCGGAAGACCCCAGGCGCCGCTTCAATCACCTCTGCGAACGCCTCTGGCTGATCGCCGCCATCGAGCACTACACCGCCGTCCTCGGCGACTTCGCGCTCAATTCCGCCTGGGATGACTTCGGCGCCGACCCGACCATGGTCGATCTGTTCCGCTGGCACGGCAGCGAAGAGGTCGAACACCGTTGTGTGGCACACGATGTCGCGAACTATTTCCATGACAGCTACTTCGCCAGGATCCGCGCGATGGCCGTGGCGGCGACTGCACTGTTCGCCTTCTTCGAGCGCGGCCTGCTGTATCTGTGCCACACCGATCCCGAACTCGATCTGAGCTGGCCCCAGATACAGCGCATGCGCGCCGAGGATTCCGGACTCGGACTGCTTCCGACCTACCGCAAGATGTTCGGCAGCAACACGCTCGCCTATTTCCGGCCCGACTACTCCCCTGCCGATTTCGGCTCCACCGCCCAGGCCGTGGCTTACCTCGCCAGTTCACCCGCCGCCCGGGCCGCCCATCTGTAGATGCTGCTTCGCCGCCTGCGTGATGACCTGCCCGGCAGGGGATTTCGCCGTCTGCGCTATTCCGGACTTCTCGGCCTCGCCGATGTGACGCTGACCGGTCTGTGGGCCGCGACCAGCCGACTGCGCGGGACGACCGCGCTACCGGAGCTTGATCGCACCCTTACATTGACCGTTGTCGACCGGCAGATCGTCGCCCATGACCAGAACGTCGTCGCTCTCACTCTTGCTGCTCCGGATGGATCTGTGCTGCCAGCGTGGCGTCCCGGCGCGCACATCGATATCAGGTTGCCCAGCGGTCGGGTTCGGCAGTACTCGCTGTGCGGTGACCCCGGTCTCGGTACCCGCTATCGCATCGCGGTACGGCGTATCCCCGACGGCGGCGGCGGATCGATCGAGGTGCACGGGTCGCTTTCCATCGGGTCGGCGGTGACGACCAATGGGCCGCGAAATGCGTTCCCGCTCAGCGTCCCCGGCTACGGCTCACCCGCCCGGCGGATCCGGTTCATCGCCGGCGGTATCGGCATCACTCCCATCCTGCCGATGCTGAGACTGGCCGAGGATCTGGGTGTGGACTGGTCGATGATCTACGTGGGTCGCACCGCCGACAGCATCCCGTTCCTCGACGAGGTTCGGGAATTCGGCGAACGGGTCAGCATTAGAACCGACGATGTTCACGGCATACCCACCGCAAGTGACCTGCTGGGCGAATGCCCGAATGGCACGACGGTGTACGCCTGCGGTCCCGCGCCCATGTTGACCCTCATTCGCGAGCGGCTTGCCGACCGCGATGACGTCGAATTGCACTTCGAGCGGTTCGCGGCCGCACCGGTGGTGGGCGGTGAGGAGTTCACCGTGACCATCGACTCATCGAGTCAGGTCATCACCGTGGCCGCCGAGGAGACCCTGCTGGCCGCATTACGCCGTACCGGGATCGCCACCGCTTACTCATGCCAGCAGGGTTTCTGCGGTACCTGCCGTACCCGCGTACTGGACGGCGTTGTGCAGCACCGGGATACGTTGCTCACCGAACCGGAGCGCGACGCCGCGATGATGCTGACCTGTGTGTCGCGGGCGACTGCCGGGGAAAACCTGAGGCTGGACCTCTAATTGTCCTGATCCCAGGCCGAGGTGACCTGGCCGGCGACGTCGATGATCTTGGCCTGCACCGACCCCGGGCTGTCGATCTCCTCGGCCACATGGGCGGCGACGAACCGGCGGATCTCGCCGTCGACATTGCCGATGATCCGGACGATCTCGCCGCGCAGGGATTTCGAGGTCACGTGCACGGCGATATCGGAGGGCCGAGGCTTGGCCACATCGATGACGATGAGCAGGGGGTCGGCCGCCCGGGCGGTGGCGCGCAGCGCGATATCGCCGTCGACGACGAAGCGGGGCCTGTCCAGCCACAGATCGACGGTCAGTTCGATGACGAGCGGGATGCGCACGGCGAAGGTGATGTTCTCGCCCAGAGTCCGTCGCACCTGCGGTTGCTGGATGTCGACACGGGCGCTGACCTTGGCCAGACCGCCGGGGCCCTGGGACATCGGACCCATCTCGAAGGACTCGCCCGCGATCTCGGCGAATGCCGCCGCCACGCGCTCCTCGGTCACCGCGAACTCGAAGAACCGACGACCGAATTCCTCATAGGTGACGAAATTATGGGTGTGCATGGGGTTCTCAAGTCTGACGCACCGATGTGGACAGCGGGACGCGGACCGGTAACGGTTCGGGTGCGCCCCCTCAGATCTCCAGCATGACAGTGACCGGACCGTCGTTGACCAGACTCACCTGCATATGAGCACCGAAGGCACCGGTGGCGACCCCGGCCCCCAACTGCCGCAACTCGTCGGCGAAGACCTCCACCAACGGCTCGGCCACCGATGCCGGTGCGGCAGCGTTCCAGGACGGCCGGCGGCCCTTGCCGGTGTTGGCGTACAGGGTGAACTGACTGACCAGCAGAATGGGCGCACCGATATCGGCGGCGGACTTCTCCCCATCGAGAATCCTTAGCCGCCAGAGTTTTTCGGCCATCGTGGCGGCGATTGCGGCGTCGTCGGTATGCGTCACCCCGACCAGGGCCAGCAATCCCTGCCCCGGCGGGTTGATAGCGCCGACGATCTCGCCGTCAACCGACACGGACGCCGAGGAGACGCGCTGAACCAGCACCCGCATCGGTTCAGCTGTTGTTGTCGGCGTAACCCAGGATCGCCTTGGTCTCGAGGAACTCGTCGAAACCTTCCTTACCCCACTCGCGGCCGTTACCGCTCTGCTTGTAGCCACCGAACGGCGCGGCGATATCGAATGCGTGGTTGATGGTGATCGCGCCGGCCCGGATCCGGCGCGCCACAGACCGCGCCTGATCGAGGTCGGCGCCCGAAACATAGCCGTACAGACCGTATTCGGTGTCGTTGCCGATCTCGACCGCCTGGTCGAGGTCGTCGTAGGGAAGGATGCACAGCACCGGACCGAAGATCTCCTCGCGGGCGATCGTCATGTCATTGTCGACGTTGGCGAACACCGTCGGACGGACGTAGTAACCGGTGTCCAGTCCGTCCGGGCGCCCCGTGCCGCCGGCGACCAGGGTGGCGCCCTCGTCGATACCCCGCTGGATCAGGTTCTGCACCTTGTCGAACTGCACCCGGGATGCCACCGGCCCGATGGCCGCGGGGTCGGCCAGATCCCCGACCTTGACTCCGACAGCCGTCGCGCCGGCTACCGCGATCGCCTCATCCATCCGTGCACGCGGCACCAGCATCCGGGACGGGGCGTTGCAGCTCTGTCCGGAGTTCATCATCATCACGACCACGCCGGACGCCACGCTCTGAGTGAAGGCGTCGTCGTCGAGCACGATGTTGGGGCTCTTGCCGCCGAGTTCCTGGGCCACCCGCTTGACCGTCGGGGCCGCGTTGCGCGCCACCTCGATACCGGCCCGGGTGGATCCGGTGAAGGACACCATGTCGATACCCGGATGGCTGGACAGCGCGACACCGACACCGGGGCCGTCGCCGAAAACCATGTTGTAGACGCCGGCGGGCAGGCCGGCCGCGTGCATCACCTCGGTGAAGATCTGACCCGAGTAGGGCGCGACCTCGGAGGGCTTGAGCACCATGGTGCAGCCGGCGGCCAGGGCGGGGAAGACCTTGCAGGCGATCTGGTTGAGCGGCCAGTTCCACGGCGTGATGAGGCCGCAGACACCGATCGGTTCCTTGACCACCATGGTCGCGCCGTGCTGCTCGTCGAAGCTGTAGTTCTTCAGCACGTCGATCGCGGTCATCAGGTGACCCAGCCCCAGCTGAACCTGCGGACCGGCGGCCAGGGTGGGCGGTGCACCCATCTCCTCGTTGACCGCCTCGGCCAGGTCGTCGACCCGCTTGGAGTACTCGGCGAGCAGGGACTCCAGCACGCCGATGCGATCCTCCCGACTGGTCTGCGACCAGCTGATGAAGGCCCTGCGGGCGGCCCTGACGGCGTTGTCGACATCCGCGCTGGACCCCAGCGCGATCTTGCCGGTGACCTGCTCGGTAGCCGGATTGTCGACGTCGAGGGTGCGGAGTTCGACCGGGTCAACCCACTGGCCATCGATGTAGAACTTGAGGTAATCACGCATGTCGTCATACTGCCTGATCAGAGCGTTGCGAATGGTGGAAATACCGCGACGCGCCGAAAATCGGCGTTGGATTTGTCACATCCCGCTCTGCAATGTGTGGGGAATCACCGCATTGATTCTTGTTTATAACGACCCGGATGTAATCGAGGGAATTTGCCTGGTAATCAACATATTTGCTGTGTGCAAGTCGTATGCAGTTCTCTATTAGGTTGATACACAATGCCATTGAGCAGGGAAAACCCGATTCATCTACGAAAAACTCAATGCCCCATCGGTTTTGAGTAAATGACACTTCTGTTGTTACCGTCGAATTCATGTATGCAGTTGCGGCGTTGTTGTCGCTTATCAGTCAGGTAGCAGGCACGCCATATATCTCCGGTGGCGATACGCCGGCTGGAACCGATTGCTCGGGTCTTGCTTCATGGGTTGCCAACGTGGCAAGCGGCAGACCGGCTTTCGGCAGTCGTTTCAACACCGGCAATATCGAGCCGGCGTTGCTGGCCCGCGGATTCCACTACGGCACGGCGCCGAACTCGGTGGTGATCGGCTGGAACGGCGGTCATGCCGCCGTCACACTCCCCGATGGCACCCCGGTGTCCAGCGGTGAGAGTGGTTCCGGTGTTCGCATCGGTGGTGGCGGCGCCTTCCAGCCGCAGTTCAACCACCACATGTACCTGCCGGTCCAGGCCGACACGATGAACACCGACCCGGCCGCGCCGCCGGCATCCGGTGATGTCGCCGGTGATGTGGTCATCATCGACATCGCGAACACCGAAACCCACACCACGATCGCTACCGATATCGCCACCGACCCCGTGGCGTCCGACCCCGCGGCGTCCGACCCCGTGGTGTCCGACCCTGCGGCGCTGCCGGCGGTCGCGGTCGAAGCCGAAGCCGAGCAGGTCCCCGCCTAGGGCGGGGCCTGCAGGCCACTGCGCGCAAGCAGTTTGACGCCGGCCGACTGTGCCGCCCCCGGGCGGGCCAGCGCGGCGACGGTGACGGCGATCAGCACCGCGATCGCCAGCGCCGGGCCCCACTGGGACACCCCCTGTGGCCAGGGCGCCACATTGCGGAGCACCGTGTAGCCCAGCATGGCCAGACCGAGAAGCGGGACCACCATCTCCCACTTCGACAGCCCCGACCCTTCGGTCAGGAAGAGCAGCCGCAGTGCGCCCAGGCAGGCCATCGCGTAGGCGACCAGCAGGATCAGCGTCCCCGCATCACCGGAGATGGTGAAGACCTCGAACGGTCGGGCGTGCAGAACCGACCAGCCGAAGAGTTGCACCGCAGCCACTGTCACAGCGCATGCGGCTGCCGCGTTATTCGGCAGTGCACGTACCGGGTCAACCTTGCTCAGCCTCGCCGGACCCATCCCGTCGCGGCTCAGAGCAAAGATGAGCCGGCTCCCGCCGACCAGGCATGCCAGGCAGCACGCCGATGCACTCAACGCAGCCCCGACCACAATCACATCGGCAACCCAGACGGCGACATAGCGGGATGCGAGATCACCGATCAGCGCCTGGGAGTTCGTGAACGCGGCGACGCCGACCGCATCCGTGCCGAAGGCCATCATCGCGATCGCGCTGACCGCCACGAAGAACACGCCGCCCAGAACCGCTGTTGCGAGGATCGCACGGGGGATGTCGCGGTGCGGATTATCGGACTCCTCGCCGAGCGTCGCGGCCGCCTCGAAGCCGGCAAATGACAGGAATCCGAAGACGACGCCGAGGAATAGGTTCGAGGCGCTGGTGCCGGGGGCAAGGGTGAACACCGATGGGTCGATGTGGTGTCCGCCGGTGCCGCGGATCAGGTGGACCAGCGTGACCCCGGACACCATCATGATCAGCAGGATGGTCGCGCCTTCGGTCACCAGCAGGATTTTGGTGCCACCACGAATGTCGCGCGTCGCCAGCACCCACATGCCGAACAGCACCAGCCAGCCCAGCGGATAAGGCAACCATTCCGGCAATATGCTGGGCGCCAGCACTTTTCGGATCAGATCGGTGAGGAACATGCCCGCGGCCGTCGATGTCACGACCCCGAAGAGCACGTAGGTGCAGGCATTGAGCCAGCCTGCCACCGCGCCGCTGCGCGGTCCCAGGGTCACTCCCACGAAGGCGTACACGCTGCCGGATTGACTGAATCGCTGCGACAACCGGACAAACGTGTGGGCGATCAACAGGACGCCGAACGTGGCGAGCAGGAAGGCGATCGGCACAGCCCTGCCGGTAGCCGCCGAAGTGGCCTGCGGA
>NZ_JBPCSX010000047.1:0-13081 GCF_051006775.1 Mycobacterium sp. | reverse complement strand
TACGAGGGGATGAACACCGATATGGCCGGCGATGAGCTCGCCGAAATGCTCAAGAAGATGGTCCCCCAGCAACACCTGGATTTCGCCAAGAAGATCCTGGCCGATCACGGCGTGCCGACTGCCGGCGCTGACGCGGATGCGCTGAAACTGCTCGGCTGGACCGAGGCGACTGCCACCCCACAGGTCGAGGTCGCCCTGCGCCACCCCAAGGTCACCCTGATCGCCAATGCCCTGGGCACTCCGCCGGTTGAGATGATCAAGCACATTCACGCATCGGGCCGCAAGGTCGCCGCACTGTGCGGGTCGCCTGCGCAGGCCATCAAGCATGCCGAGGCCGATGTCGACATCATCATCGCTCAGGGCGGCGAGGGGGGCGGCCACTGCGGCGACGTCGGGTCGATCGTGCTGTGGCCGCAGGCGGTCAAGGCCGTCGCGCCACGTCCGGTTCTCGCCGCCGGCGGTATCGGCAGCGGCGAGCAGATCGCGGCCGCGCTGGCGCTGGGCTGCCAGGGCGCCTGGTCGGGCTCGCAGTGGCTGATGGTCGAAGAGGCCCACAACACGCCGGTCCAGCAGGCCGCGTACATCAAGGCGGGCAGCCGCGACACCGTCCGGAGCCGGTCCTTCACCGGCAAGCCGTGCCGGATGTTGCGCAACGAGTGGACCGAGGCCTGGGAGACCGCCGGTAACCCCGAGCCGTTGGGGATGCCGTTGCAGTACATGGTGTCCGGGATGGCCGTTGCAGCCACCAACAAGTACCCGAATGAAACTGTCGACGTGGCGTTCAACCCGGTGGGCCAGGTGGTCGGTCAGTTCACCAAGGTCGAGAGGACTGCGGCAGTGATCGAGCGCTGGGTGCAGGAATACCTGGAGGCCACCGGCCGGCTCGAGCAGATCAACGAGGCTGCGGCCTCCGTCTGAGAAACCTCCGTCTGAGAAACCTCCGTCTGATGATCAGGGGGTCTGCGGCGGGGTGACGTAGCGGCCATTGGCCCCGTCACCGGACCGGAACACTCCGGTCTGCCAACCCTGCGCACCCATGCAGACCATCGGCAGGCCGTCCGGAGACTGCGCGGCAGCTTGGGAGCCCGGGCAGGGGGCGCCGACGGTCTGAACTCCGTACAGTTTCGGCGAGATCACCCAGAAGCCGGTGTAGGCCGGGGACGGTGAATCCCAGCCGAGGTAGCCCTGGTTAGGAATCCAGTGGCAGGCCAGCACCTCGCCACCGGGTCCGCGGCCGAAGATGTACCGATCCCACTGGAAGCACGGCGCAGCAAGCGCGGCCTCGTAGTTGATTCCCGGCACGTCGCCGTTGTAGGGCCCGGCGTCCGCCACTGCGGACGGCGCGAGGACAAGTGCGCCGGCGGTCGCGGCGGCTGCGATGACGAGTGCGCGGAACATGTCCCACCTTTGCCTGGTTGCGGTGCTGCTGGGGGGCAGCCTAACCGTTCGGGCACCCCCGCCTCGGCCGAACCCGGCTAATTCCGGTTTATCCGGCTGGCGGAGCGGCGCGGCAGCGATCGGATGGGCCGCGGGGGTGGTTCGCTTATGCAATGCGTGCTCGCGTCATTTCCGCAGCATTCGGCTCGGTCGCACTGGGTGTGCTGGTCGGCGCCGCTGTCGCCGGGCAGGCCCACTCGGCGCCCACCGCCCCGCCCACCGACGAGCACGGGTTCGTCGACTCCTCGGCCCGCTGCTCGGCCAGCCAGACACTGATGGCCTACGGCCGTACGGCACGCGCCCTCGTGGTCATCTGCGTCGATCCGGACGGCGGGCTGCAATACCGCGGGGTCCGGCTCAGCGACGGCGCCACCCTGCAGATGGCCGCCGGGCGAGGATCGGATGGCTCGATCGTCGCGACCAACGACTCGGTGACGTACTCGATATCGCCGGCCGCATTCCTGATCTCCGAGGGCGACACCGTCCTGTACCGCGACTCGTGGACGGACTTCCACACACCACGATTCTCCGGCGGTTCGGCCACCCCCACGACATCCGCGATCACAACTGTGCCCACGGTCAGCACCACCACCGTGACGATGCCTCCGGCCCGCTGATTTTCCCAACCCGCGACACCGGACAGCCGGTGGGTGTAGTCATGAATCAACCGCGCCAACCAGGAGGTGCCGCCGATGGCGTCCCCGAAACTACCGCCGGGGTTCGATTTCACCGACCCCGATCTCAACGCCGAGCGTTTGCCCGTCGAAGAACTCGCCGAGCTGAGACGTTGCGCTCCCATCTGGTGGAACGAGCAGCCTTACGGGGTCGGCGGATTCGACGACGGCGGCTACTGGGTGGTCACCAAACACAAGGACGTCAAAGAGATTTCGCGACGCAGTGACGTCTTCTCCAGCATGGAGAAGACCGCGCTACCGAGGTACAAGGAAGGCACGGTCAGCGAACAGATCGAGCGCGGAAAATTCGTGCTGCTCAACATGGACGCCCCACACCACACTCACCTGCGCAAGATCGTCTCCAGAGCCTTCACCCCGAGATCCATCGAACTGCTCCGCGCCGAACTCGCGACGCGGGCCGCCGGCATCGTCGAGGCCGCGGCCGAGCATGGCTCCGGCGACTTCGTCGAACAGGTCGCCGCGGAACTGCCACTACAGGCGATCGCCGGACTGATGGGAGTTCCCCAGGATGAGCGCAAGAAGCTCTTCGACTGGTCCAATCAGATGGTCGGCGACCTCGATCCGGAGTTCGCCGGTAATGACGCGATCGGGGCATCCGTCGAACTGATCATGTACGGAATGGCGATGGCCGCCGATCGGGCAGCCAACCCGCGCGATGATCTGGTCACCAAACTCGTCCAGGCAGACGTCGAGGGTCACAAGCTCTCTGACGACGAGTTCGGCTTCTTCGTCATCCTGCTCGCGGTGGCCGGCAACGAGACCACCCGCAACTCGATCACCCACGGGATGATGGCCTTCACAGAGTTTCCCGACCAGTGGGAGCTCTATAAGAAGCAACGGCCTGCCACCGCGGTCGATGAGATCGTCCGGTGGGCGACGCCGGTGACCTCATTCCAGCGCACCGCGCTCTGCGACTACGACCTGAGCGGGGTGACGATCAAGAAGGGCCAGCGGGTGGTGATGGTCTACCGCTCGGCGAACTTCGACGAAGACGTGTTCACCGACCCGTTCGCCTTCAACATCCTGCGTGACCCCAATCCGCATGTCGGCTTCGGTGGCACCGGCGCGCACTACTGCATCGGCGCCAACCTGGCACGCATGACGATCGACCTCATCTTCGGCGCCATCGCCGACCACATGCCCGACCTGACGCCGCTGAGCAGCCCGCAACGCCTCAGATCCGGCTGGCTCAACGGAATCAAGCACTGGGACGTCGACTACACAGGTGCCAGCAAACGCTAAGTGGCCCACGGCGATACGATGGATCCATGGGCAAAGCCTGGACACTGGATGGGTCTTCCGGCGAGCTTCTCATCCTGACCGGAGTGGCGGGTCCGGCCGCGAAGACTGGCCACCGGCTGACCATCGCAATGCGGTCATGGCAGGCGACGGTCGACTGGCGCGGCAAAGAGCCCGCGGGCGCCGCGTTGAGCGTTGCGGTCGATTCCCTCGAGGTGATCAAGGGCGAGGGCGGGCTCACCCCACTCGGCGGACCGGAAAAAGGTATCGCCCGCTCCAACGCGCTGAAATCCCTTGACGCCAAGAAGTTTCCGAAGATTCGCTTCACCGCCACCGAAATCACCAAGACCGCTGACGGCTACCGATTGACCGGAGCCGTTGAGATACATGGCACGTCGCGCCCACAGTCGGTGGATCTGACCGTGCAGGACCAAGGCGAGGACTGGGTGATGTCCGCCGAGATCACCATCACCCAAAGCGATTTCGGAGTGAAGCCGTACTCGCTGTTGATGGGTGCGGTCAGGGTGGCTGACCCGGTGACGATCAGTTTCACCGCCAGCCATCCGAAATAACAGCTATCCGTTGACGATCACCGGGTCGCCGATACCCACCTGGTTGAAATACCAGGCCGCATTGTCAGGGCCCAGGTTGATGCAGCCGTGGCTGATGTTGGAGTAACCCTGGGATCCGACCGACCATGGTGCCGAGTGGATGTACACGCCACCCCAGGTGATGCGCACGGCGTCGTTGACGGTGAGCTTGTAGCCGTCCGGGTCATTGAGCGGAATGCCGATCGTCCGGGAGTCCATCACCACCGTTTTCTCCTTGGCGAGCACGGTGAAGGATCCGATCGGGGTGGCGAACTTCGGCTTGCCCATCGAGGCCGGCATCTGGCGGATGATCTGTCCGTCGATGCTCACGGTGAAGGTATGGGCGGAGATGCTCGCAACGCCGAGCACGGTGGAGCCGGTCTCGAAACTTCGGGGCACTCCCCCTGCCAGCAGGGTGATCTCGGAATGGGGGGCCCAGAAGTGGTCCGGAACCCACTGGACGACATCGCTGCGCAGCCACTCGAATCGACCGGTCGGCGCCCCCGGCGAGGTGATCCGGATGGAGTCCTGGGCCGCGGTGCGGTCGCGGACCGGATTGGTGAACGTCACGATGATCGGGTGGGCGACCCCGACGGTCTGGCCATTGAACGGTTGGACCGATGACACCGTCGCTGCGGCCAGTGCGGGCGCCACTGCGGCCAGGCTGGTCGGCGCCGCAGCCGTTGCGGCCAGCACGGCGATCCCGGCTGCGGCTAATGCCCGGCGAAACGCTATGGCCATCTGGTCCCTGTCCTCACGAAGTCAATTCAGCAAACCGACAGTGTAGATGTTCCCCGAAATCCGGCAGTGCAGTCTGTACCCACCGGCGCGTCCCAGCGAAATGGCTCTAGAGTCGAAGCCATGAGCGACCAGAACCACAATCACGCGATCCTCGACACCCTGCGTCCCCAGCATCGGGCGCTGCGGCAGGCGATCCCCGACGTCTACAAGGCGTTCAACGACCTGGGGTCTGCGGCGATGGCCGGCGGCGAACTCACCACGGCCGTCAAGGAGCTCATGGCGATGACCATCGGCGTGGTGCACGGATGCGACGGATGCATCGCCTCGCACGCCCGCGGCGCAGCCAAGGCGGGAGCGTCGAAGCAGCAGGCCGCAGAGGCGATCGGCGTGGCGATCATGATGCACGGCGGGCCGGCCACCATCTATGGAGCCCGCGCATACGAGGCGTTCTGCGAGTTCGCCGACGAGAGCTGATAGCTGATGCTCCGCGGCTGCGCCTAGCCCGCGTTACGCGGCAAAGCGGCGACCAGCGCGGTATCCACGCCCACCGGACCGAGGGCGGCTGAGCCACCCGGCGCACCCAGCGGTGCGTCGCGGCCGGACAGCACCTCGTTGAAGAAGGCGGAGTTGTCGGCAAGGAATTTTTGCTCCGACTCGGGCAGGTCATCCTCGTAGAAGATCGCGTCCACCTCGCACAGCAGCCGGCAGGCGCCGCAATCGACGCATTCCTCCGCGTTGATGTACATGGTCCGGTCGCCCTCGTAGATGCAGTCCATCGGGCATTCGGCTGCGCAGGCCTTGTGCTTGACGTCGACGCAGGCGCTGGTGATCACGTATGTCATGGCGCTGATTCTATCTGTGACGACGCGTAGCAGACACGGGACGAAGGTCGCCGCGCCGGGGACCAAAGTCCCTAATTTCTGCCCTGCTCAACGCTGTCGGACGGTCAGTTCCCGGGTGACGTCGAGAAATCCGGTGTCGTCGAAGCGGTGGTCAGCCACGTCGCGGCACTCCCCGTAGATCTGCAGCACCCCGCGGCCGGGGACATCGGGGTGGCGGTAGTACACCGCAGCGACTCCGTCCTTGCTGAGCGTCTTTCCGCCGGGGTGGTGTCCGGGCGGCACCCCCTCCCGCCAGCCGGATTTGGACAGGTTGCGGGCAATCTCCCGGAAGTAGGCGGGGGTCTCCCGGATCGTCGGCAGATCGAAGTTGAGGTAGAGCGACCCCTGATACACCGGGTCCTCATCCTCTTTGCAGGCCATCAGGATGTAACTGCCGGTGGCACCCTTGAACCGGCCCGCCGCCACGAACTGCCGCGCCGTGGCCACCACCTGGTCCTTGGCTTGAGCATCAGTCAGGGGGTGGGCCGGCCGCTCCACTGCCGCCCCGCGAAGATCCTCCGTCCGGTGCAGCTTGATGAACGTGGCACCGAGAATAAGGCTGACCATCAGGGTTCCCGCCATCAGCAGGAGAACCGGCCGGGACCGGAGAGTTGCCGCGAGAGTCGCCGCGAAAGGGGCCCGGGAAGTGGCACCGTCCATGCCACCTTCCTACACCTGCCCCAACACCTGCCCCTACACCTGCTGAGGCCCAGCAACGCTCCGGAGAACGCGGCATTATGGGGATTTCGCAGGTTTTCAGGCACAGTTGTAGGTATGCAAGCAACGTATCGACTCCGCGGCGGTGGCCCGAGCCGCCGCCTGCTGGGCCGGATCACGGGTGCGCTGACCGCGCTGCTGCTGCTGGCCGGGCTTCTCGCGGCCCCATCCACCGCCGCACCCCCGGCGCCGCGCGCACCGCTGGATCAGTCCGCACTGCTGAGCCAGGTGGTCCCCGGTCTGGTGGAAATCAACACCGACCTGACCTATCAGGGGGCGATCGGGGCCGGCACCGGGATCGTGCTCGATCCCGACGGCTTGGTCCTGACGAACAACCACGTCATCGAGGGCGCGACCGGGATCACCGCAACCAGCCTGGCCAACAGCCAGACGTACCCGGTCGACGTGATCGGTTTCGACCGCGACAACGACATCGCCCTGGTCCGGATGCGGGGTGCCACGGGGCTTCCGACCGCGATGATCGGCACCTCGTCATCAGTCATCGTCGGCGACCCGATAGCAGCGATCGGCAATGCCAACGGTTCCAACGGTGTGCCGAGTTACGCCCCGGGCACTGTGACGCAACTCGGTGCCTCGGTACGCGCCTCCGACGAGTCCGGCGGCGGCACCCGCGAGCTCTACGACCTGATCCGGGTGGCCGCCGACATCCGTCCGGGTTATTCCGGCGGCCCGCTGGTGAACAGCTCCGGTCAGGTGGTCGGCGTCACCGTCGCGGCCACCCTCACCTACCGGATGGGCGGGGTCACCGGCGGTGAAGGTTTCGCCATTCCGATCGACCGTGCCATGGGCATCGTCAATCAAATCCGCTCCGGCAACGGCTCCCGATCCATCCACCTCGGTGACAACGCGTTCATCGGCGTCGGCATCGCCGACCCGCCGTTCGGTCGCGGCCCGGGTGGAGCGGTTGTGCGACAGGTCATCCCGGATACCCCGGCCCGCGGAATCGGTCTGCTCAGCGGTGACCTGATCACCGCCGTCGACACCACGCCGATCGGCTCGGCAGCGGACCTGTCCACCGCCATGGACCAGCGCAGGCCCGGCGACACCATCGTGCTCAGCTGGATCGACCGGGCCGGCATCCCGCACAGCGCACCACTGGTACTGGCCAAGGGCCCGGTCGGTTGAGCGGTATCCGGCGCGCCCTGGGGACCGCCGCCCTACTGGCGACCCTGACCACGCCCGCAGTCGCGATCGCCGAACCCCAGCCCGCCGATTCCACGGCCGAACCGTTGCTCGCGCTGATCGACGCTGCGGCGCAGCGGCTGCAAACCGCCGATCCGGTCGCCGCCAGTAAGTGGCTGACCGGTGGCTCGATCACCGATCCGGCCCGGGTGCAGCAGGTGCTCGCCGCCGTCGCCGGCGCGGCTGAATCGGCCGGCGTACCCGCTGATTACGTGACCACGGCATTCACCGATCAGATCAACGCGACCGAGGCGATTCAGTACAGCCGGTTCTCATGGTGGAAATTCGACCCGTCGGCGGCACCGCTGGAAGCCCCGGACCTGTCGTCATCGCGGTCGGTGATCGACGATCTCAACGGGCGGATGGTCGCCGAGATGGCCCGACAGTGGGCGGTTCTGCGGTCCCCGGATTGCCCCGCCCGGTTGGCCGCCGCCAAGACCGGTGTCGGGGAGAGCCGGCAATTCGATCCGCTCTACCGGCAGGCCCTCGACGCGGCGACCCGCTCCTACTGCGGGGCCTGAGCCAGTTTCGCCAGCCGGTCCAGCCCCACCGCACAGACCGGCAGATAGGCAACCGCCCACCACGGCATATCGAAACGGACCCGGCACCCGCCGTCGACCGGTATGAGGTCGTGTCCGGTGGCCGTGACACCGGCCACAGTCCAGCACCACCGACGCTGCGGGTCGAACTCGGTGATGCGGAACGGCATTCGTACGCCCGCGGCCGTCCACACCGTCCCGCTCGCGCCCTCGCTCAGCCGGGTCTGACCGCTGTCCAACTCGGCCCTGCGTACCGACGGCCCCCAGGATGGCCAGTGCCGCACGTCGGTGAGCAGTCGCCAGACCTGCTCGGTGGGTGCAGCGACCAGCCGGTCGACACTCACCGCCCCGGAGCGTAGCGCCATACCCATGGGCCTGACGGTACGCCGACTAGGGTTGGCGTCATGGATGGTTCTGTGACAGTGCACATGGCGGCGCCGGCGGAGAAGATCTGGAACCTCATCGCCGACGTCCGCAACACCGGGAAGTTCTCCCCGGAGGTATTCGAGGCCGAGTGGCTCGACGGGGCAACCGGACCGGAACTCGGCGCGAAATTCCGCGGGCACGTCCGGCGCAACGAGGTCGGCCCGGTGTATTGGACGGTCTGCCGGGTGACCGCGTGCGTACCGGGCCGGGAGTTCGGTTTCGCCGTGCTCGGCCCGGGTGATCAGGCCGTCAACAACTGGCACTACCGGCTGACCCCCACAGGGGAGGGCACCGATGTCACCGAATCCTTCCGGCTCAACAACTCGCCGCTGATCAAAGTGTTCTGGATGTTCGCCGGTTACCTGCGCGGGAAGCGCAACGTGCGCGACATGCGGACCACCCTCGAGCGCATCAAGAAGGTCGTCGAGGAGCAGTGACCGCGGAAAGCGGACCGCGCCCTCATCGCTGACCTCTACTGTGGGGCTATGGGAATCTCGACACGCGTCAACGGCCAGGCACCACCGGATGTTCCGCTGTCCGATATCGACCTGGGCACACTGAGGTTCTGGGGGCTCGACGACTCCATCCGGGACGGAGCCTTCGCAACCCTGCGCCGCGAGGCGCCGATCAAGTTCTTCCGCGAGGTTGAGTTCGAAGGTTTCCAGGCGGGCGCCGGGCACTGGGCACTGATGAGCTACGACGACGTGCGCTTCGCCAGCCGTCATCCGGAGATCTTCAGTTCCTACCCGAACATCACCATCGGCGACCAAGCTCCCGAGGTTGCCGAGTACTTCGGATCGATGATCGCCCTCGATGATCCCCGCCATGCCCGGCTGCGCAATATCGTCAGCCGCGCCTTCACCCCGAGGGTGGTCGCCAAGATCGAGGAGTCCATCCGCGACCGGGCCAGTCGCCTGGTGTCGGATCTGATTGCGCGCAATCCCGACGGCAATGCCGAACTGGTCACCGAGCTGTCCGGGCCGCTGCCCCTGCAGGTGATCTGCGACATGATGGGTATTCCGGAGTCCGACCACGATCAGATCTTCCACTGGACCAACATCATCCTCGGCTTCGGCGACCCCGATCTGACAACGGATTTCGCGGAATTCATGAAGGTCGCCATCGACATCGGCGCCTACGCCACCGCGCTGGCCGAGGACCGCCGAGTGACCCCGCGCGACGACCTCACCACCGCTCTGGTCGCCGCCGAGGTCGACAACGAGCGGCTCACGTCTGCCGATATCGCATCGTTCTTCATCCTGCTGGCAGTAGCCGGAAACGAGACCACCCGTAATGCCATCAGTCACGGTGTGCTGGCATTGACCCGATATCCCGAGCAGCGCGAAATCTGGTGGAACGACTTCGCCACCGTCGCCCCGACCGCCGTTGAGGAGATCGTCCGGTGGGGCTCACCGGTGGTCTACATGCGCCGGACCGCGACCCGCGACGTCGAACTCAGCGGGGTCACGATCGCCCAGGGTGACAAGGTCACCATGTGGTACGCCTCGGCGAACCGGGACGAAACCAAGTTCGACAATCCGTGGATGTTCGACGTGACGCGTGACTCCAACCATGTCGGTTTCGGCGGCGGGGGTGTGCACTTCTGCCTCGGCGCCAACCTCGCTCGCCGGGAGATCTCCCTGCTGTTCGAGGAATTGCACAATCGGATCCCGGATATCGCGGTGACCGAAGAGCCGTCGATGCTGCTGTCGTCGTTCATCCACGGCATCAAGAGACTGCCCGTCAGTTGGACTACCTGAGCGAACCGAGGACGACGATGATGCGCGAACGCCTGCACTGGCTGGCGTTGCACGGTGTGGTCCGGATCGGCGCACGAGTCTCGGCCCGCCGCGGTGATCCGCAGGGCCGGCTCATCGCCGATCCTGCGATCCACGAGAACCCGATTCCGTTCTATGACGAGTTGCGCGCGCACGGGCCGCTGGTGCGGTCCCGGTTGAACTACCTCACCGTCGACCATGCCGTCGCACACGAACTCCTGCGATCCGAGGATTTCCGGGTCATCGTCCTGGGATCAAGTCTGCCGGGCCCGCTGCGCCGGCTCGAGGAACGCACCCGACCGCAGGTGTTGCATCCGCTTCGCCCGCCGTCGCTGCTGGCCGTCGAGCCCCCCGAGCACACTCGCTACCGCAAGACGGTGTCATCGGTCTTCACGGCCCGGGCGGTCGCCGCACTGCGCGACGGTGTCGAGAGCACCGCGGCGACACTGTTGGCAGGGCTGTCCGGGGGCGGCGGCGTTGTCGACATCGTCGACCGGTACTGCTCACAGCTCCCGGTGTCGATCATCAGCGAGATCCTCGGCGTACCCGAATCGGAGCGGGCCCGGATCCTGGAATTCGGCGAATTGGCAGCGCCCAGTTTGGATTTCGGCCTGACCTGGCCGGAGTACCAACAGGTACAGAGCGGGCTGGAGGGGTTCAGCGATTGGCTTACCGCCCATCTCGCGTCGCTGCGCGCCAATCCAGGCGACAACCTTTTGAGCCAGCTGATCGACGCGGCCGACAGCGGTGTGCGTCTCAGCGAAGCCGAGTTGCAGGGTGTGGCGGGACTGGTGCTTGCCGCGGGCTTCGAGACCACGGTCAATCTGCTGGGGAACGGAATCCGGCTCCTGCTGGGCGCCCCGGACCAACTCGCCGCCGTGACCGAGGACCCTTCGCTGTGGCCGGGTGCGGTCGAGGAAATCCTGCGGCTGGACTCCCCCGTGCAACTCACCGCGAGAATCGCACTCACCGATACCGACGTGGCCGGGACGCTTGTCCGGGCCGGCGAGGTCGTGGTGATCTGTCTGGCAGCGGCCAACCGCGACCCTGCGGTCTTCCCCGATCCGCACCGGATGGACATCCGCCGGCCTAACGCCGGCAGGCATCTGGCCTTCTCCGGCGGACGCCACTTCTGCCTCGGGGCCGCGCTGGCCCGGATGGAGGGCGAAGTGGGGCTGCGCAGCTTCTTCGAACGCTTCCCCGACGCGCAGTTGGCCGGCGCGGGCCGGCGCCGGGACACCCGGGTCCTGCGCGGTTGGTCGCAGCTACCGGTCCGGCTGGGCTCGGCCGTCGCGATCAGCCGCTAACCGAGCTGACCCATGTTGACACCCGTTTACCTGGGCTGTTCTATTGCCCTGTGAGCTACGACACGATCATCCGGAACGGCCGGTGGTTCGACGGAACGGGTGCGCCATCGGCTGTCCGCAATATCGGCATCACGCAAGGCCGGATCGTGGCGGTGACACCGCACCAGCTCGACGAGACCGGCTGCCCGCAGGTGGTAGATGCGGCCGGCAAGTGGGTGCTGCCCGGGATGGTCGACATCCACACCCACTACGACGTGGAAGTGCTCGGCGGGCCGGGGTTGCCGGAATCGGTACGACACGGGGTCACGACGGTGCTGGTCGGTTCCTGCTCACTGTCAACGGTGCACATCGGCGGCGAGGACGCCGGTAACCTCTTCGGCCGGGTGGAGGCGATTCCCCGCGAGCATGTCATCAGCGCCATCGACGAAGCCAAGACCTGGAACACCGCGCAGGAGTACATCTCCGCACTGGAATCCCGGCCCCTGGGTCCCAATATCGCCTCCTTCATCGGACACTCGGATATCCGCACCGCCACCATGGGGCTGGACCGGGCAACCCGCGGTGACAGCAGACCCACCTCCGGTGAGCAGGCTCAGATGGAGCGCATGCTCACCGAGGCGCTCGATGCCGGCTTCCTCGGAATGAGTTCACAGCAACTGCTTTTCGACAAGATCGATGGTGAGACCTGCCGGTCGCGCACGTTGCCGTCGACCTATGCCAAGCCACGAGAACTACGCCGGCTCACGGCGCAGTTGAGAAAACGCGGGCGCATCCTTCAGTCCGGACCTGACATCACCAATCCGCTCAACCTGGTGTCGCAGGTCGCGCAATCGCTTCCGGTACTGCGCGACAAACTCAAGACCAGCCTGCTGTCGGCCGCCGACATCAAGGCCAATCCGTTAGCGATCGACGCACTGGGTCCGGTGGCCAGATTCGTCAATCGATTCGGCGCAGACTTCCGCTGGCAGCACCTGCCGGTTCCATTCGAGGTCTATGCCGACGGTATCGACCTGGTGGTGTTCGAGGAATTCGGTTCCGGCGCAGCGGCTCTGCACCTGCGCGATGAGATCGAACGCAACACCCTGCTCAGCGATGAGGACTACCGCCGGAGATTCCGCAAGGAATACGACAGCAGGTTCGGGGTCAGAGTCTGGCATCGCGACTTCTTCGACGCCGAGATCGTCGGTTGCCCGGACGAGTCGGTGATCGGTAAGTCGTTCGGCCAGGTAGGGCTTGACCGTGGCGGCCTACATCCCGTCGATGCCTTCCTGGATCTGGTCATCGAACATGGGGCCAAGCTGCGCTGGCGCACCACGATCTCCAATCACCGGCCCGAGGTGCTGCGAAAACTCGCCGCCGACAGCGGCATTCAGATGGGCTTCTCGGACGCCGGAGCACACCTGCGCAACATGGCGTTCTACAACATGGGCCTACGCCTGCTGCGTCACGTGCACGACGCGGCCCGGGCCGGGCGGCCGTTCATGACCGTCGAGCAGGCCGTCCACCGACTCACCGGTGAGCTCGCCGA
>NZ_JBPCSX010000046.1:0-10330 GCF_051006775.1 Mycobacterium sp. | reverse complement strand
GAAGTGAAGAAGGCGGTCGCCGAACACGGACTCTGGTACCCGCCGGACCCGTCGTCGTACGAGATCTGCAGCATCGGCGGCAACATCGCGACCAACGCCGGCGGATTGTGCTGCGTGAAGTACGGCGTCACAACGGATTACGTGCTCGGCCTGCAGGTGGTGCTGGCCGACGGCACCGCGGTGCGCCTCGGCGGACCGCGACTCAAGGACGTGGCCGGGCTGAGCCTGACCAAACTCTTCGTCGGCAGCGAGGGCACCCTCGGGGTGATCACCGAAGTGACCCTGCGACTGCTGCCGCCCCAACACGTCGGCGCCACCGTCGTCGCCACCTTCGACTCGGTGGAGGCCGCCGCTTCGTCAGTGGTCACCATCACCAACAAGATCCGGCCGTCGATGCTGGAGTTCATGGACTCCGCGTCGATCAACGCCGTCGAGGACAAGCTCAAGATGGGGCTGGACCGGGGCGCCGCGGCGCTGATGATCGCCGCCTCCGACGACCGCGGCCCGGCGGGTGCACAGGATGCCGAGTTCATGGCGCGGGTGTTCACCGAGGCCGGTGCCACTGAATGCTTCTCCACCGACGACCCGGCCGAAGGCGAGGCGTTCGTCGCCGCCCGCCGGTATGCCATCGTCGCCGTCGAGGCCAAGGGCTCGCTGATGCTCGAGGACGTCGGGGTGCCGCTGCCGAAGCTGGCCGAACTGGTCGGCGGGGTGGCCAGGATCGCCGACGAGGCCGACCTCACCATCGCCGTGGTGGCGCACGCCGGTGACGGCAACACCCACCCGCTGATCGTCTACGACGCGAGCGACGCCGCCATGACGGCGCGGGCGGAGAAGGCGTTCGGCGACATCATGGATCTGGCGGTAGGCCTCGGCGGCACGATCACCGGCGAGCACGGTGTGGGCCGGCTCAAGAAGCCGTGGCTGGCCGGGCAGATCGGGCCCGAAGCCATGGATCTGAACCGGCGGATCAAGACCGCTCTGGACCCGGACGGCATCCTGAACCCGGGCGCGGTGATCTAGCCCGGCGATGAGCGGACACCAGGGAGCCGCAGCGCAGGCCCGGATGCCGACACCGCGCGCTGCCCCTGCGCCCTATCCAGACTGGGGTTCGGCCGCCACGGCGCTGGAGGAGTTCTTCCGGACCGCCGGCATCGTCGTTCGCAACACCGGAACACACCAGACCGGCGTGACGACATTCGCCTTCACTCCGGCGCTGCGCCTGCCGGTCGATGAAGCCATGTTTCTGGCCCAGCACGCGACCCGGATCGAGTTCGTTGAGGCACCGGCCTCGATCCGCCGGTATCGCGACGAGCACCCCGGCGGGACGCTGTGCCTGGTCATGATCGGCCTCGGGTGGGATGACTACTACTACGACCCTGCGCATTGACTCGGTAATGCCACCGGAGTTACTACTGGGGTAGCATTGTAGTATGAAGGTTAGTGTGAGCTTGTCCGATACCGACCTTGCCCTCCTTGATGCATACGTCCGGGGCAGTGGTTTGCCGTCGCGCTCCGCAGGTGTGCAGCGGGCCATCGGGATGCTGCGATTCCCCCATCTCGAAGAGGACTACCGGGACGCCTGGGCCGAGTGGTCAACATCTGAGGGCGAGAATGTCTGGGACGAGGCCAACGGTGACGGACTGGCCGATGCGCCGCGGTGAGATCTGGCTCGTCGATCTCAATCCCGTTCGCGGCAACGAGGCCGGCAAGCGACGTCCGGCAGTGGTCGTCAGCAATGACCGCGCCAACGCCGCGGCTACCGCAGTGGGTGGCGGGGTGGTCACCGTGGTCCCGCTGACGAGCAACGTCGAGAAGGTCTACTCATTTCAGGTTCTACTGCCTGCCGCGACCACCGGGCTATCCGCCGACTCCAAGGCCCAGGTCGAGCAGATCAGATCAGTGGCCTTCGAACGAATGTCGCGCGAAGTCGGGCGAGTCACGCCGACCGACATGGCACTCGTCGACGACGCCCTGCGGCTTCACCTTGACCTGTGAGCTCCCATGTCGTAGGCACAACGTATGCCGACTGACATCGCCTACGCCGCTCGCTTCGAACTGTGCTCCGGTTCCAGTTGGGCCGACCCGTGGCCGATGTACGCCGCGCTACGGGAACACGACCCGGTCCACCATGTCGTAGCGGGGAAACCCGCCCACGATTACTGGGTGCTGTCCCGGCACGCCGACATCTGGGCCGCTGCCCGCGACCACGAGACGTTCTCTTCTGCAGGGGGACTGACCGTCAATTACGGTGAACTCGAACTCATCGGCCTGGCCGACAACCCGCCGATGGTGATGCAGGACCCACCCGTCCACACCGAGTTCCGCAAGCTGGTCGCCCGCGGTTTCACCCCGCGCCAGGTCGAGGCCGTTGAACCGAAGGTGCGCGAATTCGTCGTCGAACGCATCGAGCGTCTGCGTGCCGCCGGCGGCGGGGACATCATCGCCGAGCTGTTCAAGCCGCTACCGTCGATGGTGGTCGCGCACTACCTCGGGGTCCCCGACTCCGATCGCAAGCAATTCGACCGCTGGACCGATGCGATCGTCGCCTCCGCCAGCGAAGCCGGCGGCGTTGCCGGGGCCAGCGAGGCCGTGCTGGAGATGATGGGGTACTTCTCCGGGCTGATCGAACGCCGCCGCAGTGATCCTGGTGACGACACCGTTTCACACCTGGTGGCCGCCGGACTCGGCGCCGACGGCGACACCGCCGGGCTGCTGTCGGTCCTGGCGTTCACCTTCACCATGGTCGCCGGCGGAAATGACACCACCACCGGATTGCTCGGCGGCGCAGTGCATCTGCTGCACCGAAACCCCGATCAACGCCGGATTCTGGCGGGTGATCCCGAGCTGATCGGTGACGCCGTCGAGGAATTCCTGCGACTCACCTCTCCGGTGCAGGGCTTGGCCCGCACGCTGACCCGCGACGTCACCATCGAGAACACCACCATCCCCGCCGGACGCAAGGTACTGCTGCTGTACGGCTCGGCCAACCGCGACGAACGCCAGTACGGCGCCGACGCCGCCGAACTCGACGTGCGCCGCAGGCCGCGCAACATCCTGACCTTCAGCCATGGCGCACACCACTGCCTCGGTGCCGCAGCCGCCCGCATGCAGGCCAGGGTAGCCCTCGACGAGTTGCTCACCCGATGCCCGAGCATCGAAGTCGATGAGGCCGGAATCCACTGGGCAGAGGGCAATTACGTCCGACGACCGCTGAGTGTGCCGGTCCAGCTGGCATGAATCCCCGGTGTTCACTGCGGCTCGGGTAACGCACAGCGATGCCTGACGAACCACTCCACACCGAAGCCTGGTCATGGACCCTGGACCGCACCGATGAGGGCCTGCTCCTCAGCGTGATGTGCGGCACCGTAGGTCTCTATGAGCGCTCCCTGCTGCTCACCCCCGAGGAAGTCAGCACCTGGGAACAGTCCGGTCCCGCCGGCCTGGAACCCCTTGTCGAAGCGATCCGCAACGACGTCCGCAGCACCGTCTTCGGCCACCGATACCTATGACCGACGAGCCGCTGGACGCGCTGCTTGCCAGGGTGTCCCGATCGTCGAACCGGATGCGGATCGCGATGGCAATCACCACGGTGCTGTGTGCGCTCATCGTCGCGGGAATCCTCGCCGACGATGAGCTGTGGAACGGCGGCCTCGGATGGCGGATAGGCGGCGCGGTCGGCATCGCATTCTTCGCAGCGGTGGCCGTTCTGATGGCGTACGGCACGTTCTGGCGTCAGCAGCGACATATCGCCAGGCTGCGTCGGACACTGCGCGAAAATCCTCAATCCATTCGCTCGATCCGGCTCCTGGTGGCACGAGCCGTCCCGGTCGCCTCCTGGTCCGATGATGACGGTTCGGCCCGCACCGGACTGCACGTCAGCGTTGCCGACGACTCCGGACACAACTGGCTGCTGCCGGTATCACGGGCCGACGCGACGACGATGGTCGCTGAGCTCACACAGCGCTGCCCCGGGGCTGCTACCGAACCCGGGTGAGGCGATGCAGCAGCCACGCCACCGGAATGCTCATCCCCAACGTCACCACGAACAGCACCGCCGCATTGCCGGTGTAGACCTGCCAGTGCAGCACCTGGGTCATCGCCAGTTCCATGATGACCAGGTGAACCAGGAAGATCTCGTAGGAGATCTCACCAAGCCACACCATCGGCCGACTGCTCAGCAGTCGCTCATAGGCGCCGCTGTCCCCCAGTGCCGGCGGCGCGACGACCAGTGTGGCGATCACGGCGTAGAAGAGGATCTTGACCACAGCCTGAGCCATACCCTCCGGTGAGGTCGTCGGCTCCCCGGCCACCGGTGTGGAGACGATGAGGTAACAGACCGCCACCAACGGCAGCGCAATGAACCAGTAGCACCGCACACCCATGGCCGCCAACACGGTGAGCATCATGCCGCCGATGAACCAGGCGAGATAACCGGGCAACCAGAGCCTGGCCCCATCCGGAAGGTGTTGAGCGGTATGGACGTACACCATCCACGCCGGACTGATCAACGCGCACACGGCCAAGCCGGTCAGCGCCAACCCCGGCCGCCAACGCCGACGGCACAGCACGGTCAGCACCAGGTAGGCGATGATCGGCAGCGCCACATAGAAGGACACCTCCACCGCCAGGCTCCAAATCTGGGTCAGGCCCTGGTGGATATGGGAGAACATGTAGCCGTCGGTGTAGATCTGGGTCAGCGTGAGGTTACGCAGCAGGCCGTACCAGGTATGCCCAGGATTCGGTCCGGCATCATGAAAGTGATAGAGCACAAACGCACCGAGTACAGCCACGACATAGGCCGGCATGATCCGGCGGACCCGGTGCCATCCATAACGGCGCAGAGACGGCCCCGGCGTGCCGGCCTGTGCGGCCCGCACCCACGGTATGAACAGCAGAAAGCCCGACAGCACGAAGAAGATCGGAACGCCGATCTCCATGCGAGACAGCAGGAGTCCGGTGTAGCCGTGGGTGTACTTGCCGGTCGTGTACGCCGCGTGAGTGCCGATGACGAGCAGGGCGGCCAGTGCGCGGATCCCGGTGAGCGACGGGATGCGGTCGCGGGTGGAGACCGCTTCCAAGCCACCCTGATCAACCTCGCCGGCCGCGGTCATTTCTTGGGGCGGTAGGGCTTCCCGCCGGCAGGCTTCCCGCCGGAGTATTTGCCGCTGGGCGGCTTTCCACCACTGGGGCGGCCGGCTCTGGACCCACCGCGGTCGAGTTGAAGTTCGATCAGCACCCCCGAAATACGGGTGTCCTCAAGCTTTTTCCAGGTTTCCCTGGACAGATCGGCGGGCAACTCGACCAACGAGTGGTCAACCTTGATGGTGATGTGCCCGAAGTCGCTGCGGTTCAGCCCACCCTCGTTGGCGATTGCGCCCACGATCGAGCCGGGCCCGACTTTGTGTCGCTTACCGACGGCGATGCGGTAGGTGGCCAGATCATCACGAACCTTGCGCGGCGATCGCTCACGCTCTGAACCCTCCGCCCGTTCGGGCCGCTCCTTGCGCTTCTCCGGCGGCGGTTCGGTCATCAGGAACTCCGCACCGTCGCGACTCAGCACCGCCAGCGCGGCCGCGATATCGGCCATCGGCACATCGTTATCCCGCTCGTAGTCCTCGACGAGGCGGCGGAACACATCGAACCCCGGTCCACCGATGGCCTCGGCGATCGAGTCGCGGAACTTCTCCACCCGTTGGGCGTTGACGTCCTCGACCGAGGGCAGATTCACCTCCGTCACCGGCTGGCGGGTGACCTTCTCGATCGACTTGAGCAGATGGCGCTCCCGCGGCGAGACGAACAACAGCGCGGTTCCGGAACGCCCAGCCCGGCCGGTGCGGCCGATCCGGTGCACGTAGGACTCCGGATCGTGCGGAATGTCGTAGTTCAACACGTGCGAAATGCGTTCCACATCAAGGCCTCTGGCGGCCACGTCGGTGGCGACCAGAATGTCAATAGCGCCGCTCTTGAGGGCGGCGATAGTGCGTTCGCGGACGGCCTGCGGAATGTCGCCGTTGATAGCCGCAGCGGAAAAACCTCGCGCGCGAAGCTTTTCGGCGACCTCCTCGGTGGCCTGCTTGGTCCGGACGAAGACGATCATCGCCTCGAAGTCCTCGACCTCGAGGATTCGGGTCAGAGCATCCATCTTGCGAGGGCCCGACACCTGGACGAAGCGCTGGGTGATGTTCTCCGCGGTCGCGGTCTTCGATTTGACCTTCACCTCGACCGCGTCATGCAGATACTTGGTGGTGATCTTGCGGATCGCCGGCGGCATGGTGGCCGAGAACAGCGCGACCTGCTTGTACTCCGGAGTGTCACGCAGAATGCGCTCCACGTCCTCGGCGAAGCCCATCTGCAACATCTCGTCGGCCTCGTCGAGCACCAGGTAATCCAGGTGCGAGAGGTCCAGCGTGCCCCGCTCAAGATGGTCGATGACGCGACCCGGTGTTCCGACGACGACATGAGCGCCACGGCGCAGGCCGGCCAGCTGGACGGTGTAGGACTGACCGCCGTAGATCGGCAGCACGGTGACATGCGGCAGGTGCGCGGCATAGCGACCGAACGCTTCGGCCACCTGCAACGCGAGTTCCCGGGTGGGGGCCAGCACCAGCGCCTGGGTCCGCTTGCTGGCCGGATCGATGCGCGACAGGATCGGGATCGCGAACGCCGCAGTCTTGCCGGTGCCGGTCTGCGCCAGACCCACCACGTCAGAGCCGGCCAGGAGGGCGGGAATGGTGGCGGCCTGGATGGCCGAGGGGGTCTCGTAGCCGACGTCGGTCACAGCCCGCAGTACCGCTGGGTGAATCTGCAGGTCGGCGAAGGTCTGTGGCGAATCCTCAAGAGAAGTCATTGCGGTCTGAGTCTAGGCCGTCACGCGTCGGCCCGGCGTCGCCGGGGCGGCCGGGGAGTACCCTGCTGCGATGTGTGGGAACGGCTGACGGCGAGCGTAGCCGGGGTTGCTGTCGCGGTCGGGCTGGCCGGCTGCGGCTCCGGGGACTCCACCGTGTCCAAGACACCACTGCCATCCACCACCGCAACCCGCGCGCCCTCGGCGGCCGCTGCGCCTCCGAGTCCGGCTGCTTCCCCGCCGCCGGCCGCGGCGCCCGCACCGGATCCGTGTGCGGTGAACCTGGCCGCACCGGCCATCGCCCGGGCTGTCGCGGAACTTCCCCGTGACCCACGCTCCGAACAGGGCTGGAACCCTGAGCCGGTGGCCGGGAACTACAACGAGTGCGCGCCGCTGTCGGCAGTGATCGTCAAGGCCAACACCAATGCCGCCAACCCCGCCAACCGTGCGGTGCTGTTCCATCTGGGCAAGTACATACCGTCCGGGACGCCTGACACCTACGGGTTCAATGCGATCGACCCCACCCAGAGCACAGGCGACACCGTGGCACTGGTGTTCTCCGGCGGTATGGGTCTGCAGAGCGTGGTGAAGTTCCGCTGGAACGGCGACGGCGTCGAACTGATCGGCAACATCGGCTGACCCGGGGCGTCCCTACAGTGACCTCATGACCGACCTGACGACCTCATGACCGACCTGACCGATCAGCTGCGCAGCATCGTCGGCACCGCACACCTCAGCGATGATCCCGACGTCGTGGTCGCCCGCTGCGTCGATTACACCGGCCGCTACCGGGGTGCTGCCGCCCTTCTGGTCCGACCCGGCAGCGACGAGGAGGTGGCGGCGGTGCTGCGAGCGTGCCGCGACGCCGGTGCCTGCGTGACCGTGCAGGGCGGGCGCACCTCGCTGGTGGCCGGCACCGTGCCCGAGCACGACGATGTGTTGCTCTCGACGGAGCGGCTCACCGAACTGGGCCCGGTCGACGTCACCGAGCGCCGGATCCGGGCCGGGGCCGGGGTGACCCTGGCGCAGGTTCAACGCGCCGCAGCGGCGGCCGGTCTGCTGTTCGGAGTGGACCTCGCAGCCCGCGATTCGGCGACCATCGGCGGGATGGCATCGACCAACGCGGGCGGGCTTCGCACCGTGCGCTACGGCGATATGGGCGAACAGGTGCTCGGCCTGGACGTCGCGCTGCCCGACGGCTCGGTGCTGAGCCGCCGTCCCGCGGTCCGGCGCGACAACACCGGTTACGACCTGACAGCACTGTTCGTCGGCGCCGAGGGCACCCTCGGCGTTATCACCGCGGTGGACCTGCGGCTGAATCCGATTCCGGCGCATCGGGTTACCGCGGTGTGCGGTTTCGCTGATCTCGACGCGCTGATCCCGGTGGCTCAGTTCTTCCGAGACCTCGACACGATCGCGGCGCTGGAGCTCATCGACGGCCGGGCAGTCGAACTCGCGGCACAGCACCTCAATCAACCAGTCCCGGTGGTCGGCGACTGGCTGCTGCTGATCGAACTCGCCGCAGACTCCGACCCGACGGACTTTCTGGCCGACACACTGGTGGCGACACCGCAGAGCGGCAAACCGGCCGTCGGCATCGACAACGCCGATCAGCACCGCTTGTGGCGGCTGCGGGAATCGGTCGCCGACGTTGTCGGACTGTTCGGTCCGCCGCTGAAATTCGATGTTTCACTGCCTCTTTCGGTGATCCCGTCGTTCGCCCGCGATGCGGAGACGCTGATCGCCCGTCATGCTCCGCAGGCCCTGCCGGTGTTGTTCGGACATGCGGGTGAGGGCAATCTGCACCTCAACGTGCTCCGGTGTGACACCGACCAGGAAGCCGGAATCTACGCGGCGATGATGGAACTCATTGCCGCCCATGGCGGAAACGTCAGCTCCGAACATGGTGTCGGCACCCGGAAACGCAGCTACCTGGGTATGTCGCGCGGGCCCGCTGACATCGAGGTGATGCGAGCGGTCAAGGCCGCGCTGGACCCGACCGGCTACCTCAACCCTGCGGTGCTGTTCGACTGAGCGAACCGACCAGGAAGACCGCGGCCAGTACCCCCAACAACGCCACGGCGGCCGGGAGGAGTACCGACTGGGACATCGCCGCGCCGAAGGGTTCATGCAGGAACGCCGGCAGATGCATCACGTCGGTTTCGCCGCGCGGCGCGGCGCCCGCCGGAGCGGCGGGCAACTCGGCCTTGACCCGCGCCGACATGAAGGCGGCCATGCTGGCGCTGCCGAGCACCGAACCGACCTGCCGGGTGGTGTTGTAGACCCCCGATCCGGCACCGGCCACCTCGGGCGGCAGGTTGCGAGTTGCCGTGGCGCTCAATGGAGCCCAGACGAATGCCATGGCCACGCCCATCGCCGTCAACGGCAGCAGCAACCGCCAGATCGGGGTGCTCGGCGTCATCTCGCGGGACAGCCACAGCAGGGCGATGGCCAAAACCGCGAAACCGAACCCGATGATCGGCCGTGGATGCCGGCGATCGACCAACCGGCCGACGAACGGTGCGAGCACCCCACTGGCCACGGCCATGGGAGCGGTGAGCAGTGCGGCTCCGGTCGGGGTGAGACCACAGACCGACTGCGCGAAGAACATCAGCGGCAGGATCATCGCGGTCACGGCGAACGAGATCACAGCAACGCCGACGTTCCCCAGGCTGAAGTCACGATCGCGGAACATCGCCAGCGGAATCAGCGGCTCACGGGGATTGACCGACTGCCAGTAGACGAACCCCACCATGAACACAACGCCGCCGCCGATGGCAGTCCAGATCCACCGGTTCCATTCATAGGTCTGACCCTCTTGCATACCGAACACGATCAGGAACAGGCCGACACCGGATAGCAGTACGCCGGGGATGTCGAAGCGGTGCGGGTGGGTTTCCAGCACCGGAATCAACCGGATCGCCAACACCACCGCGATCACTCCGATGGGCACGTTGACGAAGAAGATCCACGACCAGCCGAGGTGATCGACGAGTACTCCGCCGGCCAGTGGGCCGACCAGGGTGGCCAGCCCGGCGGTGGCACCCCACATACTCAGCGCAACACCGCGACGGTCTGCGGGAAAGATCCGGGTGATCGTCGACAGAGTCTGCGGCGTCAGAAGTGCCGCACCGATCCCCTGCAGCACCCGGGCGGCGATCAGCATCTGGATCGACCCGGAAAGCCCACACCACAGCGATGCCACGGTGAACACCACGAGGCCGGCGATATAGAGGTTCTTCGCGCCGAAACGGTCCCCCATTCGGCCGGTCAGAAGCAGTGGCACCGCATAGGCCAACAGGTAGGCACTGGTGACCCAGATGATGCTGTCGTAACTGGTGATGTTCAGTGCGGTCATGATGCTGGGGTTGGCCACCGCGACGATGGTCGAGTCGACCAGGATCATGAAGAAGCCGAGCAGCATGGCCCACAACGCCTTCCAAGGGTCGGCCTGCGGCGTCGTCATGGCCACCGATGCTGCCA
>NZ_JBPCSX010000045.1:0-7735 GCF_051006775.1 Mycobacterium sp. | reverse complement strand
CTGTGGCATACAAGCCCCCGACACCGCGCAGCGGCTTCAGTGCAAGCTCGGGCACAGCCATCGTCACGCTCCCCCCGTCCGGCCGGCGATCGGCTCTGAAGTCAAGATCCCTCCCAGTGGGCTGGTCGTCGGTTGTGGCGCCACCGGTCAGTAAACACACTGGTGATCAGGGCGGAACCGACTTCGGCGGGAACGCCGTTTTCGGTGCTGCCCGGGTCATCGGATCTCAGAATGGGGCGCGGGCGGCCGATCAAACTTCACCCCTGCCGTAGACCGCGACGACCACGCTGCGGTCGATGCTGTTCTCCGACCAGACACCGATCTCGATGTTGGAGCAATCGGACATGATGGCGTAGTAGTCGGGGCGGTAATACCACTGATTGAGAATTTCGATGCCGCTGATTGCGATGGCGGGATTGATGGCGGTGGTCTCGCTCACCGCGCCGCGGTAGCCGGCGTTAGCTGAGCGAGTGGCAACCGTCGAGCCATCGGAGCCGATATCGCCATCCAGTGCGCGGTTGTTCATCAGGTCCCAGGTTTGCCACTGGGCGGCCAGCACAAGCTTCTGATTGACCCGGAGTTTGTTCTTGCAGCCGGCCTGATGCTGGATCGTGAAAACGTTCGCGACGACAGAGCCGTTGAGCCGGTTGTTGTCCGCGTGAGAAGCAGGCGGCATCGCCAGGCCGACAACCATCAGCGTCGCACCGACCATCAACGTCGCACCGAAACCCGCAGCCGTGGGCAGACCCCTAAGCGGGCGAAGGCTCCGCTCGGTTCCCATCATGTTTCACCTCCGGTTGTCGGCGGGGAGCCAGGAAGACCTGACACCCGTCCGACACCACAGTGAACCGGGACCGAGCCGCGTTAGTAACGCCTCGGTTGAAAACCGAATTTCCGCAGTCTTGCCTGACCGACTTCGGCGCGCTGCTGGCCAACGTAACCCAGGAATCCTGCCGACTCTGTCGGCGGCGGGAGTTCCAGAGCCCAGCGGCCGCGAGGTGTGAGAATCACGACCCCGCGAAGCGATGCTGAGGGCTGCTTCTAACCGGCGATGATCCGGATGAGGTACGGGTCCATATCGGTGGTCCGCACCGGGGACACCACAACTCCGGCGTCGGTGACCTCGAGCATCTGGTTGTTGCCGAGGAACATCGCAACGGTCGTCGTGCCCTGAGGCCCGTAGAAGATCAGATCGGCGGGCAGGGCCTGCTCCGCGGTGACCTTCTGGCCGACGTTGTACATCGCACCCGAGGAGCGCGGCAGCTTGGCGTTGACGCCGGCGAACACGTACTGCATCAGGCCTGAGGAGTCGAAGCCGACGATGGCCGCTCCGGGGCCGTTGCCCAGACTCGGTCCGTTGATATCGCCACCGCCCCAGGAATACGGCACGCCCCGCTGGGCGAGACCGCGAGTGAGCACCAGATTGACGGCCTGGTCTCGGGAGACCGGAGCCGCAGAGCTCACGCCAGGCCCGACCAGCAAGCTCGTCGCCATCAGGACCAAGCCGATCACCATGGACAGGACACCGGGAATGACGCGCTTCATTTCAAACCACCCTCCTGCTGAGACGGTCGACCGGGCGGGTCCCGGTGCGTTCACAACAGTCGCTACCGTCACTTCTACAACACCGGGCCATCTACTGCCACCTCGATTTGCGCGCTGAACTGGCCTTTTTCCCAACCGTGATGCAACGGTGTCCCAAGCGCACCCGCTTCTTGGCTGAACCGTTGTGCGGGAAGTCCGGATACCATGGTGCGGCCGGATCCGGCTTGAGCCCCGTCTTGACGCAAAGAGGCATGACTGATGACCACGACCGAGACCACCTTCCCCAACGGGCAGGACATCGACACGGCGATCGCCGAAGGCAAACGCGCCTACGAACTCGACCGCAGGCACGTCTTCCACTCATGGTCGGCCCAGGCTCAGATCAAGCCGATGACCATCCTGGCGGCCCAGGGCTCCTACATCTGGGACGGCGATGGCAACAGGTTGCTCGACTATTCCGGCCAGTTGGTCTTCACCAACATCGGCCATCAGCACCCCAGGGTGGTCGCAGCGATCACCGAGCAGGCGGCCAAGTTGTGCACCGTCGCACCTCAACACGTCAACGCCGCACGCTCCGAGGCAGCCCGTCTGATCGCCGAGCGCGCTCCGGGCGATCTGAACCACGTCTTCTTCACCAATGCCGGCGCCGATGCCGTCGAGCACGCCGTGAGGATGGCGCGACTGCACACCGGGCGTCGCAAGGTGCTCTCGCGGTACCGCTCCTACCACGGCGGCACCGACACCGCGATCAACCTGACCGGTGACCCGCGGCGTTACCCCAACGACTACGGCAGCGCCGGTGTCGTGCACTTCAATGGCCCGTTCCTGTATCGCTCATCGTTCTATTCGGAAAACGAGCAGCAGGAGTCCGAGCGCGCGCTGGACTACCTCGAGCGGCTCATCGCCCACGAGGGTCCGGCGACGATCGCCGCGATCATCCTGGAATCTGTTCCCGGCACCGCAGGCATCATGATCCCCCCGCCCGGCTACATGGCCGGTGTGCGCGAGATCTGCGACCGCCACGGCATCGTCATGATCGCCGACGAGGTGATGGCCGGCTTCGGGCGCACCGGGAAATGGTTCGCCATCGACAACTTCAATGTCGTCCCCGATCTGATGACCTTCGCCAAGGGCGTCACCTCCGGTTACGTGCCGCTCGGCGGCGTGGCGATCAACGACGCCATCTACAACACCTTCGCCGAGCGCGCCTACCCCGGCGGACTCACCTACTCCGGCCATCCACTGGCATGCGCGGCCGCAGTGGCGACCATCAATGCCATGGAGGACGAGGGCATGATCGCCAATGCCGCCCGCATCGGCGAGAAGGTGCTCGGCCCCGGCCTGCACGAATTGGCGAAACGTCATCCGTCGGTCGGCGAGGTCCGAGGTCTCGGTGTGTTCTGGGCGCTGGAACTCGTCTCCAACCCCAAGACTCGGGAACCGCTTGCACCCTACGGTGCCAGCAGCCCCGCGATGAATGATGTTGTGGCGACGTGTAAGTCGGGTGGGCTACTGCCGTTTGCGAACTTCAACCGCATCCACGTCTGCCCACCGTGCAATGTCAGCGAGGCCGAGATCGCCGAAGGCCTGGTTGCTCTCGACGCCGCATTGGATGTCGCCGACCAGCACGTGGTGAAGTAACGCGTCAGAACGGCGACGTGTGCGCGGCCATCATGATGAACACCAGGCCGAGGCAGATCAGGATGTTCATCGCCACCACGATGGCGCCGGTAACGACCAATGAGTGCACTAAGCGGCGCTTGACCCGGAATCGTTTCGAGTGCCGCTGCTCGCCGGTGATGCGGATAGCCGCCTCGGCGAACGCGATGTCGAACTGCTCGGACTCACTGGCCGGGTGGCCCGCCGCGATCTGCCGTAGCCGTTCGGCCGGGACGTTTACGCCGACCGCCGCGAACTGGCGGCTCACCCGACGCAGCCGCCGACGACCGGCCGGATGTCCGGTCAGACTCAAATGCGACGGTGCTGCCATGGTGGGTCGACGGTAATCCCGCTTGCCTGCCGCCGCGAGGTGTTTCGGCGACTAGGGCTCCAGCACGACCTTGATGGCACCGCTGGCCCGGTCAGCGGCCACTCGGAACGCCTCGGTGGCATCGGCCAGCGGGAACCGGTGGGTGATGACGGTGGCCGCGATCTCGGGGTTGGCCGCCAGCGCCGCGGCCGCCTGAGCGAACTCATGGCCGCCGCTGCCGTTGTCGTAGCAACTGCATCCGACCATCGTCAGTTCATTCATCAGGAAGGCCATACCGGGCACTTTGCGGTCACCCTGGGCGAATCCGGCCATCGCGATTCGCGCTCCGGGCGCGGCGTGACGCACACAACTGGCCAACGCCGAGTCCGTCCCGGCCGCCTCGACGAGCACCTCGTACTCCCCGCTGGGCGTGCCCGCACCGAGTCGTTCCCCGGCCTCCCGCTGATGATCGTGACGAGACTCCAGGTCGACCTCGAGTCCGAGGGCTCGAGCCGCCGCCACCGCCATCAAGCCGATGCTACCTCCGCCGACTACCAGGACCCGCTCACCGGGAACGGCCGAAATCTTCTGCAGCGCATGCCAACTCACGGCCAACGGCTCGACGAGCGAGGCGTCCGACACTGGCAATCCCGCCGGCAGCGGAACCAGGCATTCCTGCGGCACCCTCACCCGATCGGCCAGTCCGCCGTCGAACGCCGCTCCGATGATCCCGTGCGCCGCGGAGCCCCGGCATCGCTGCGGTTGGCCCATCCGGCACTGATCGCAGTCACCACAGCGGACAGTCGGCTCAACGCAGTATGCGCGGCCACCAACGGTGCCGGCGATCTCGTGGCCCAGCGTCGTCGGCAGGTTCCACTGAACCAGTGTCATATCGCTGCCGCAGATACCCACCGCGCCGACATCGAGCAATGGCCAGTCCCCGCCTGGCTCGTCGACCTCGACGACCGTGGCTTTCCCCGCGATTGCCTTCACAGCGCGCATGGCATTCCTTTCGATCCAGTCCGGTCGCCATGCCTATACTGCGCCGATGCATTGCGACTATGTAGTGGTGGGCACCGGATCGGCCGGATCCGTGGTCGCCAACCGGCTCAGCGCCGACTCCGGCACCAGCGTTGTGGTTCTCGAGGCGGGCCCGATGGACAAGGACAAGTTCGTCCACATCCCCGCCGCTTTCTCCAAGCTTTTCCGCGGCCCGTTGGACTGGGACTATCTCACCGAGCCGCAGAAAGAAGTAGGTGGGCGCGAAATATACTGGCCGCGGGGCAAAGTCCTCGGCGGATCATCATCGATGAACGCGATGATGTGGGTGCCCGGCTTTCCCGAGGACTATGACGAGTGGGCCGAGCATGCCGGCGACGCGTGGGATTACTCGCATCTGCGGACGTACTTCGAGCGGGTTGAGAAGGCCGAGCTTGTTATCTCGCCGCAGCGCAGCCCGCGAGCGTCGACAGCAGCATGGTTGCGGGCCGCTGAGCAGTCCGGCTATCGGGTGACCTCCCCTGACCGACCGGTGGTCGACGGCTTCTGCGAGACGGCCGTCACTCAGCGCCGCGGTGCACGCTGGAGTTGCGCGGATGCCTATCTCAAGCCTGCGCTGAGTCGGTCGAACCTGACGCTGCTGACCAACTCGACGGCGCGACGCGTGATCTTCGAGGGAACACGCGCGGTCGGGGTCGAGTTCGATGACGCCACGGGACAGCGCCAGACGGTGCGGGCCACGCGCGAGGTTGTGCTGTGCGCGGGGGCGGTGAATTCCCCGCAACTTTTGATGCTGTCCGGGATCGGCGATGCACAGGAGTTGGCGGAGTTCGGCATCGGCATCACCCACCACGCACCGGAAGTCGGAAAGAACCTGGTGGATCATCTGGTCGCCACCCTGGGATTCGATGTTCCTGCCGACAGCCTGTTCCACGCTGAGAAGCCCAAGCAGTTGCTCAACTACCTGCTACGCCGACGCGGCATGTTGACCTCAAACGTCGGCGAGGCCTACGGGTTCGTCCGCAGCCGGCCCGAACTCGATCTGCCTGACCTTGAACTGATCTGGGCACCGGCGCCGTTCTTCGAGGAAGGCCTCGGCGATCCGTATGGGCACGCCATCGCCACCGGCCCGGTTCTGCTCAAACCCCTCAGCAGCGGTTCGGTGACGCTGCGATCCGCGGACCCGTCGGCCAAACCGATCATCGATCCGCGCTACCTGTCCGATCCGGAGGGTGTCGACCGCGGAGCGATGATGGCAGGTCTGCGGGTGAGCGCCGCGATCGCCCAGTCACCCGCACTGAAGGGCATCGTCGGAAAGATCGCTCGCCCGCTTCACTCCAGTGCCCTCAACGACGAAACGTTCGAACGGGCACTCGACAGTTGTTCTCACACGCTCTACCACCCAGTGGGCACAGCCAGGATGGGCCGCGACGAACGAAGCGTCGTCGATCCGCAGTTGAGGGTGCGTGGAGTGCACGGTCTTCGGGTCGCCGATGCGTCGGTGATGCCCACCATCATCCGCGGACATACCCATGCCCCCGTCGTCGTCATCGGGGAGAAGGCGGCCGAATTGATCGCCGCGGGCGACTGAACCCGGACGCCGCGATCAGTAGTGGTAGGTGTCCGACGGAGCCGAGACGTGCACGGCCTGGTCGTCGAATTCCGATATCTCGATGCCGTAGGAGCGGGCCAGGTCGAGGATTTTGTTGGCACGGGCGATACGGGGCAGATCGGAGCCGTTGCGGATCTCGCCGCCGTCGCGCTCGAACTCGGCGAAGAATTCCTTGGCCCAGCTGATCTCCTCCTGGGACGGCGAGAGGCCTTCGTTGACGGTGCCGCACTGGTCCGGGGTCAGGCAGATCTTGCCGGTCATACCGAACTCCGCGGAGACCGCGGTGGCCTCGCTGAGTTTCAGCGCGCTGGAGCCCACCGTCGGGCCGTCGATCGCGCCGGGCAGCTGCGCGGCCTTGGCGGCGATGGTGAACCGGGACCGGGCGTAGGCCAGCGTCGACGGGTTCTCCCCGAAGCCGGTATCGCGGCGGAAGTCGCCGATACCGAACGCCAGCCGGAACGTCCCCTTGGTCGCGGCGATCTCGGTGATGCGCTCCAGTCCGCGGGCGGTTTCCACCAGCGCGACGATCGGAACATCCGGCAGCAGGTTCGCCGTCTCGATGACGTGGTCGACGGACTCCACCATCGCCAGCATCACCCCGCCGACCGAGCTGCCTGCCAGCATGGCCAGATCGTCGGCCCAGAACTGGGTGCCGAACCCGTTGACCCGGACCCAGTCACTGTTGCCCGCGCCCAGCCAGCGCAGCACATTCTCCCGGGCGGCCTGCTTACCGGCCGGCGCCACCGCGTCCTCGATGTCGAGGACGACGATGTCGGCACGGGAGCGGGAGGCCGGGGCGAACTTGTCATATTGCGCCCCGTTGACCAGCAGCCAGCTACGCGCCAGTACCGGATTGATGCGGTATCCCGCGGCGTCGGTGCTGGTGTCCCATCCGGTGGCTTGGTCATACATGGCCACCATCGTCCCATCAGCGATGGTGACCGCCAAAACCGCCGTAGGCTCCAGTGATGATCGAGGTCGGCCGCGTCACATCCATCTGGCGATATCCGGTGAAATCGATGGCCGGTGAACAGGTGCATTCAGCGGACTTCGGGGAACTCGGCCTGCACGCCGACCGGACCTGGGCCGTCCGCGATGTCGAATCGGATGCGACCACCAGCGCCAAGCGCCTGCCCGGACTGCTGTGGTGCACGGCCCGCTACGCCGCCCCGCCGTCGCCGGAGGCCGGCCCCGGCCACGCGCCCGAGGTGATCATCGGACTGCCCGACGGTCGCGAGGCCTCCAGTGCCGACCCTTCCGTGCACGTGCTGTTGTCGGAGTACCTGGACCGGGACGTGCAGTTGCGGCCGCTGCCCCCGATTGCCGACCGCGACTCCTATCGCGCCCCGCCGGCCACCCAGGCCGATCTGCGAACCATCTTCGGGGTCGCCCCCGACGAGCCACTGCCGGATCTGTCGATGTTCCCGGTCAAGAAGCTCGCCGAGATCAGCCGCTTCGCCACCCCGGTCGGCACCTACGTCGACGCCTACCCCGTGCACCTGCTCACCGAACAGGCGCTGGCGGCAATGGCGGCGCTGGCCCCGGGTTCGGAGTTCGACGTGCGACGATTCCGGCCCAGCATCCTGATCGACGCTCCTTCTGACGCTGCG
>NZ_JBPCSX010000044.1:0-3302 GCF_051006775.1 Mycobacterium sp. | reverse complement strand
GTACTTCGGCGCCGAACTGGTCAAGGTCACGCCGATGGACTTCCTGCGCGACACCCTGCTGTGGGCCAAGCTCATCGACAAGTACAAGGGCACCATGACCGCGGCGCCCAATTTCGCGTACGCCTTGTTCGGCAAGCGGTTGCGCCGGCAGGCCAAACCGGGCGAATTCGACCTGTCCACACTGCGTTTCGCACTCTCGGGCGCCGAGCCGGTTGATCCGGCAGATGTCGAGGATCTGCTGGAAGCGGGTAAGCCGTTCGGTCTGCGCCCAGGCGCGATCCTGCCTGCCTACGGTATGGCCGAGACGACGCTGGCGGTGTCGTTCTCCAAGTGCGGCGCCGGACTGGTGGTCGACGAGGTCGATGCCGATCTGCTCGCCGCACTGCGCCGGGCCATCCCGGCGACGAAGGGCAACACCCGCCGGCTTGCCACCCTGGGTCCGCTGCTGCACGATCTCGAGGCCCGCATCGTCGACGAGGACGGCAACGTGCTGCCGGCCCGCGGCGTCGGCATCATCGAGTTGCGGGGTGAGTCGCTGACTCCGGGCTACATCACGATGGGCGGCTTCGTCGCCGCGCAGGACGAGAACGGCTGGTATGACACCGGCGATCTCGGCTACCTCACCGAGGAGGGCCACGTCGTGGTCTGCGGCCGGGTCAAGGACGTCATCATCATGGCCGGGCGCAATGTCTACCCGACCGATATCGAGCGCGCCGCCGGCCGGGTGGAGGGCGTGCGGCCGGGCTGCGCGGTGGCCGTCCGCCTCGACGCCGGCCATTCGCGCGAGACGTTCGCGGTGGCGGTGGAGTCCAATGCCTGGGAGGACCCGGCCGAAGTGCGTCGCATCGAGCAACAGGTCGCCCACGAGGTGGTCCGCGAGGTCGACGTTCGGCCCCGCAACGTTGTGGTGCTCGGCCCGGGCACCATCCCCAAGACCCCGTCGGGCAAGCTGCGCCGCGCGAACTCCGTCGCGCTGGTCACCTGACGCGGCCTGCGGCTACCAGGCGTGCACCCGGTTCTGCGCGGGTTCCACGCCCAGCTCTATCAGCGCCTCTGTCGCGTCAGCCGCGAGTTCGCACAGCGTCGGCACCTCGTTGCGCTCGGCCGCGGTGAATGGCTCAAGCACGAACGCAGCCGGATCCTTGCGTCCCGGCGGGCGACCGATCCCGAAGCGAACGCGTTGGAAGTCCTTGGTGCCCAACGCGTTCGCCACTGAACGCAGGCCGTTGTGGCCACCTTCGCCACCGCCCAGCTTGAGCCGTATCCGGCCGAAGTCGATATCGAGCTCGTCGTGGATGACGATGACGTCCCCGGCAGGCACCGAGTAGAACTTCGCCAGCGGACCGACCTGGCGGCCGGACTCGTTCATGAAGCAGCGCGTCTTGGCCAGCACCACCGGACGCCCGGCCAGCCGGCCGGTGACGATCTCCGCACCCGAGCGCTTGTGCACCTTGAACTGACCACCGATCCGGGCGGCAAGCAGATCGGCGACCATGAAGCCGACGTTGTGCCGGGTCTTGGCGTACTGCGGTCCGGGGTTGCCCAGGCCGACGACCAGCAGCTGGTCGGCCATCGAAGTGAGTCGGGGAGGGTCTTACTCGGACCCGGCCGACTCGCCCTCGGTCTCGGTCTCGGCGTCCGCGTCGGCGGACTGATCCTCCACCGACTCGCCACCGCCCTCGGACTCCAGGTCCTCGGCGGTCGGGGCGGCCACGACGTTGACGACCAGCATCTCCGGGTCGCTGATCAGAAGGACACCGGCAGGCAGGGTGACGTCGCCGGCCAGGATCTGGGTGCCCTCCTCGACGCCCTCGACCGAGACGCTCAGGCTTTCCGGGATCGACAGCGCCTCGGCCTCGATCTCGATCGTGGTGGCGTCCTGGGTGACCAGGGTGCCCGAGGCCGCCTCGCCCTCGACGTGGACGGGGACCTCGACGGTCACCTTCTCGCCGCGGCGGATGATGATCAGGTCGAGGTGGGTCAGGGTGCGCTTGACCGGGTGGACGGTGATGGCCTTGGTTAGCGCCAGCTGCTCGGCGCCGCCCATGTCGAGGCTGAGCACGGCGTTGGCGCCGGAATGGCGCAGCACCGCGGCGAATTCGCGGGCGTTGAGCTCGAGATGTTGCGGCTCGGCGCCGTGGCCGTAGAGAACCGCCGGAACCTTGCCCTCGCGGCGGGCCTGCCGCGAGGCGCCCTTGCCGGTCCGGGTGCGAATTTCCACGCTCAGCTTGTTGGTTGTGGCGCCTTTGGCCATCGGTGTGCTCCTGCCTTCATCGGGATCAACACGGCGAAGGGGGCACACTCCGTGGGGAGCGAGGCCTCGTCGATAACGGTGGATCAACCACCCTCGCCGTGACGTGGTCCCAGGCTAGCCGATTGCGTGGCCGGAGCGGAAATCCGCTACTTCACCGACACCGAGAAACCCTCGATGATCTGCTGAACATCGTCGGCCTCGGCGGCCGCCTCCTCGGCCAGCGACGTCACGGTGAACTGAACCAGATACCGCTGGAACGCCGGTGCGGGTGTCACCGGGATGACGATCCGGTTGTAGGTGTGCACCCGGGTGCCATTGAGTTCGTAGCTGCCCTCGATCATCGACGACGGAAAGCCGTCGAAGTCGTCGGACGAGGAGTTCAGCTTGATGAACTTCTTGGACAGCAGCGCGTCGGCGTCGGCGTGCTCGAGGGCCTTCGGAACGTCGAAGGGCCCGTCGAGTTTGAACACCATGACCATTGCGGTCGGGTAGGTGTTGTTCTTGGCGATCGACTCGGTGCCGGGGGAGAAGTTCGGATTGGCATACGTGCTCCAGCCGGTCGGCCGGGGCAGGGTGACCGTCAGGTCGGTGAGCTTGTCCAGCGGAAGCTGCTGACCGGTGACGCCCTGGCTGGACAGGTACTGCGCGATCGGCACCGGCTTGGTGGAGGGGGCCGCCTCGGCGCTGGTCTCGGTGCTGGCGCCCGGGGTGGTCCAGATGGAGGAGTAGTCCGCGGTGCGAGCCTCGCAGCCGACCGCCCCGAGCGTAACGGCCAGGAGTGCGGCGGCGATCTTCGTGGTCTTAGGCATCCCCGTCGAAAAGTCCCGTCACCGAACCGTTTTCGAACACAGCGCGGATCGTGCTGGCCAGTAGCGGTGCGATCGACAGCACGGTCAGTGTGTCGAACCGCTTGGTCTCGTCGATCGGCAGGGTGTTGGTGACGATCACCTCGCTGGCACCGCAGGCGGCCAACCGTTCGGCAGCCGGATCAGAGAGCACGCCGTGGGTGGCGGCGATGATGACGTCCTTGGCGCCGTCTTCCCGCAGC
>NZ_JBPCSX010000043.1:0-10955 GCF_051006775.1 Mycobacterium sp. | reverse complement strand
AATTCGACGCGAACCTTCCCGCCGAGCACGCGGAGATCCATCCGGATCCGCAAGTCCCTGCCGTGACCCGCATGCTCAAGGATGTTGTTGCCGACTTCGACGGCTCCGCTGACGGCTGGACCAACACAGCGATCGCGTTGCCGTTCAGCGTCGATCGGGGCAAGGTCACGGTGAGCGGTGTCGATGCCCAGGGCCAGGCGGTAACGGTGGACCTCGACCCGGCGATCGGCTTCGGCTCGCTGCAGACGGTGTTCGACGGCCAACGCACGCTGCTGATCGCCACCTCGACGGGTGTGCCCGGACAGCTTGATGACCTGTTGCGCTTTCTGGCCGTCCAGCCCGGCAGCTGGTCCGGATTGGACGGGCGTGATTGGACGGGCGTGCCCTTATCTCCGCCCCGGGTGCGGCTCCGATCACCGTTCCCAATCCACCCTTGAACTCATCTGCGCAGACGGAACAACCCAACGGGTCGGATGGCCAGGGCTGGTTCTGGTGGGTGGTCGGTGGCGTCGCGGTGGTCGCCGCTCTGGGCGCCCTGGCGATCCTGCAGCGGGCCCGGAACACGACTGCGGACAGCACACCGGAGTGACTCGGGGAAACGGCACGTCCGACGCGCTACGCGTGGTGATTTGCGATGACGCCGCACTCAACCGCGAATGCCTCTCGGTGGCGTTGGGGGTGCACGGCATCGAGGCCGACGGCGCGGCGGACCTTCCGTCCCTGCTCCGCCAACTGGAGCGCGGCGTGCCGGATGTGCTCCTGCTCAACATCGCCACACCCGACAGCGCCACGCTGCTTCGGGTCGGTCTGGATATCGGACCCGACGTCCGGGTGATCGTCATCGGCCTGTCGGAAGACCGGGAATCCGACATCGTCTCGTGTGCCGAGGCCGGTGTCGCCGGTCTTCACCTGCGGTCCGAGTCGTTCGACGATCTGCTGACGCTCATCCGCGACACCACCACGCACGACAGATCGGCGTGCTCGCCAGCCATATCGGCCATTCTGATGCGACGGGTGTATGCCCTTGCCGGGCAACAGAATCCGGAATCCAGGGATCCGGGGCTGACCGAACGCGAGCACCAGATCCTGCAGCTGCTGACCGCGGGTCTGTCCAACCAGCAGATCGCATCCCGGCTATCCGTCACCATCCACACCGTGAAGAACCATGTCCACAACCTGTTCGGGAAACTCGGCGTCGGATCCCGCGCTGAGGCGGTCGCCGTCTATCGGGCGATGAAGTACTCCAGCCTCGGTTCGGGGTAGAGCAGACGATGGCCGACACTTGGCGGAGGTCGCGAACGCCGGGCCCGGAGGCTTTTGGTTCCGGGCGCTGATTCGCGATCGCCCTGAAACATGCACTTGACGGTGGTCAGAGGCCGCCCCGAGCCCGTTGCGCCGGTCACTGCCCTCTGGTATACAGCAGCCATGATGAACTCTGGCTGGAAACGCCGATTCGCGCTGTCCGTAGCAGGTTTAGCCCTCGCCGGCACCGGCATGGGGCTTACCGTCGGCTGCAGCGCCAAACAAGCCCCGGCACCGACCGCACCCGTGCAGAACAGTGTCGACTCCAAACGGCCGCAGGGGAACTCGGACGCCGATGCGCCCAATCCGAAGCCTCCAGTGAAGGCGAAGCCGGCGCCCACCGCCAAACCGGGCGACAACTGAACCGATTCCCGGTGAGAGGGAGGTCGTCCCTCGGCACCGTCGCGATCGCGGTGTTCGTGGCCTCGGGGTGCGGCTCAGCCTCCCCCGACCCGAAGATGACGGCGACTTACGAGAATGCCTCTAGCGGTCAGGCGATCGCCGGCCGCTCGATGATGAAGCGGACGCATCTCCTCGAGAACTTGGCCGACAAGGTCAATGGCACCCTCAAGCTGCCGCAGGATATCGCCCTGGTCGGGGCGCAGTGCGGCGAGCCGAACGCGTTCTGGAGCTTCGCCGAGAAGAAGATCACGATGTGCTACGAGGACGCCAACCTCAGTTTGCGTTCCTTCAAAGAGGCCGGCGACACCGATCCGATCCCGGCGGCGGTCAACGCCACCAGGGCCACGATGTATCACGAACTCGCCCACGCGGCGATCGACTTCGGCGGATTGCCGATCACCGGTAAGGAGGAGGACGCCGCCGACCAGCTTGTGGTGTATCTGTTCCTCGCCCCCGATGAGAACGGCAACGTAGAACCTGGCGCCGAGGAAGCGGTCCGCGATTACGCCCGGATGTTCGAGCATTACGCCGAAAGCCAGGGAGATCTGTCGGAACAGGATTTAGCTGACAAGCACGCCCCGGACCAAGCCCGCATGTACAACATGCTGTGCTGGATGTACGGTTCGGATCCGGCGAAGTTCGACCGCCTGGTCACCAGCGGGGAGCTTCCCAAGAATCGATCGACTGGCTGCGAGGAAGAGTACAAGCTGCTTGCCCGGTCATGGTCTGAGCTGTTCGCGCCCTTCGAAAAGCCCGCGTAATCGGGCGCCATAGCGATGATCCGTGAAAACGTTGCCGATCAGCGGCTTCAACCGCGTGAGTCCGCGGGTCGCGGCTTAGTACGCTGTCGTCTTATGAAATGGGGAAAACTTTCATTGCTGGCAGCGTTCGCGCTCATGACGATGGCCTGCGAGACGACTACCGAGCAGCCCTCGGCTACCCTCACACCCACCTCGGCCACGTCAGCTACTGCGCCGGCGAAGCCGGTCGGCTACGTGACACTTCCCGATGTCTACGGCGAGAACGCCGAGACCGTCAAGACCCAGCTGGAAGACCTTGGACTCACCAAAGTGGAACTGGCGTCGTCCAACACGAAATACAGCACGGTGCTGGAACCGAAGGATTGGAAGGTGGTGGGCATGGTGCCGGGAGCAGGCACAGTCGTGAAGTCCGACGCCCCGGTTGTCCTCAAGGTCGTCAAGGTTCGGTAAGCGGCGGCTCCAGGCGTCGCCGCACAGCACGATGCCTGACAGGTGCCGTCGGGCTGGCACAACATCCGCTGCCCCCGGCCGATCAGCGGATTACCCGCCCGAAGGGCACCCTCGTCACCAGTACCGTGCATCCTCGGTCTTCCTGTCGCCGGTGAGCGCGATTCGGGCCGATGTCAGCCGGCCGTACTCGGTGCGCTCCGGGCAGTCATAGGGCGCGTCGTGCTCAAGAAAACTGCCCACGACGGCGAGACGTTCGTCGACTGCCTGCACTGCGGTCCGCCCGTCCGACTCGCGGGGCACGTCGCGGTTCGCGCCGAGTTCGATCAGCGCCCACACAACCTCGACATGCCCGTCCACGGCAGCCCGGTAGATGGCCGGCTCCCCCCATCGCGATAAGCCATCAATCGAAACCCCGACCTCCACCAGGCGCCGGACCACCGGCGGACCCTTGGCCACCGAAAGGGCGAGCGTCGCCTTTGTCGGATCTGCTCCATGGGCGATCAACAGATCGATCATCGCCACACTGATTGCATCGTCGAGGAGGGTTCGGTGCCCATGCGTGAAGCGGGGTGAAATGCCCTTCGCAAGCAGGGCATCGGTGACCGCGATGTGGTCGAGCTCCACGGCCGTCACCAGAAGGGCCCTCTGGTCACCCACCTCCAGTTGATCCCAGACACCGTCGGCCAATGCCGCCGTGACCGCGTCGGTGTCACCGGAGCGGCACCCCTGCTCGAGCCGTTGCGCCACCGACACCGAACTCGATGCCTGACGTCTCGGGCCACATGCCCGGTACAGCTCGCCGGGGATCGGTCTGACTGCGAGAGATTCCTCGTCGTCTGTTGCCCGCGTGCGATCGATGCCTTCGTCATCGACTGGGTCGAAAAACACGGTGTGCGCGCGAAAATCGTCTGACAGCAAACGCTTTTCGATCTCACCGAGCAGGGCCGTGGCTTCCCGGGCACGCGCAGGAGCCTGCTCCACGGTGGCGTAACGGCGGTAGTAGTGCGGAGAACTCCGCCAGTACATCAGTAGAGCGGTCGCCCGATCGCAGTCTGGATGCAGGGCGATGTGACGTGCACCCGCGACGCCGGAATCCCAGTTATAGGCCTGCGCACGCCGGTGAAGCTCTGCTGGATCCTCAGCAGGCACCGCTACCCCACACCCGGAGTCGGATGGAAACTGACCGTGCCACGCGGATCCGCCGGGGCGGCCGGGGCGGCCGACGACGGCACAGGCTCTGCCGGTGCGTCCGAACTTTCCGTGGTCGATGTCTGCGAGTCGGTGGCGGTGGTATCCGAGGTCGACGGCGATGTCGCGGACGACGAGCCGACTGCGCTGGAAGAGCTCGAGGTTGCCTTGGTGATTTTCGGCACCGTCGAGAAGTCGCCGGAACCGTTCAGCATCATCAGGATGACCGTCGAGATCACCAGGGCCACTGTCGCCATCGCGATCAGAGTCCAGAGAACTTTGGTGTTCCGGGACAGACCAGGTTCCTGCTTCACGTGCCCCCACAGGGACTCGAACCCTGACTGGGCGGATCATGGCCCGCCAAACGCGACCACATCCGTTCGCTGGCGTTCAGCCTCCGATTGCGAAAAGGGCAATTGAACAGCGGCCAGCATACCGCGACGACCGCAGATGGCCGTGCTTCAAACCCGCCGATAGACAGAGCAGACAGGCCGCCCTGTACGGCCCGCGGCGCGGAGGAGCTGGCCGGTCTGCGCCGGGCAGGATTCAGGGCAGGCCGAAGGTGTCGTAGATGTAGCTCAGGTCGCGCCGGATGCGCTGGGGATCTAGGTTGAACTTCTCCGGCGAGTGCTGGTGCTTGCTCGTGTAGGAACGCTGCTTCTCGGCCTGGGCCGCGACCTCGGCCACGAATTCGGGACTGGGCTCGACCTCGATGAAGTCGAGAATGCGCTTCATCGTCGACTCGAGGTCGCCGAGCAGGTCGGTGTAGCGAACCACGCACAGGTTCTTTTCCGGGATACGTCCGCTGACGTAATCATCGTGAAAGCACCGCAGCATCTCGCAGGATGCCTGGTACAGATTCTCCACCCAACGCTTCTGATCCTCTTCGCTGGTGCGCTCCCAAACGTTGTATCCGTTCTCCAGCACGCCGGACACCAGTGACATCCCCGACGGGATCACCTCGACCGGATCGCGAATGATGTACACCAGTTTGCAGTCGGGGTACCGATGGAGCAGTTCATCCAGCCGAAAGGTGAGCATACTGGTCTTGGCCACGATGCGGTCGGCCCGCTTGTATGCAAGGTTCCGGCGCCAGCATGCCTCGTGGTAACCGAAGAAACGGTCACGATCACGTTGGGTGACGCCCTCGACGCCCATCTCACGGCGACAGAGCGCACTACCCCAGTTGTCTTGCCAGGCAAGGAAATACGCCCAGGCGAACGGCCCGTCGAGCGTTCGAAAAAACCACAGCACGTCATCGGTCTCGATACCGCGCAGGTTGGTGTCATGGATGTCCGAGGGATGGTAACGCGCGGGCGAGAGCCGGTCGAGGCGCGGAACTACACGCCCCAATAGCTTGCGTGCCGTGATGGCGGGGAAAAGCATCTCCCACAGTTCGAAGGCGGCCAGCGGGCCGGAGCCCAGCAGCAGCCGGTGCAGGAACGTGGTGCCACTGCGCGGATTCCCGACAATGAAGATCGGCCGGTCGATGGGTTCGTCGCGGAAACGTGGGAAGAAGATCCGGTCCAACCCCAGTGTCACGGCCGAGATCGATTGACGCAGCTGCAGCAGAAGGAAGGCGCCGATCGGTCGGGCTCTGAAACCGAACGACTTGTTGATGGTCCGATAGAGGTCGACGTAGCGACGAAGACTCACGATTGCCATTCGGCGGACGCAGCAACCATGGTGAAGCCCGCCGCCGCACTTCCAATGACGATCTTGTCGCCGCTGGCGATCCCGAGCGTCCTGATCCGGTGGTTCAGCGCGAATGCCCACGCGGTGCTGGCGGTGTTGCCGTAGAGCGAGTGGGTCAACACGCCCGCTTCGGGCTTGGCGTTGAGTTCCTTGAAAACCCTCTTCAGCACGGCGTCGCTCGGCTGGTGGAAGGCGTAGTGGTTGATCTCTTCGGGTGTCCAGTCCGACTTCGCCAGCAGTTCGCGCACCAGCGGCGCCACGTGGATCGACAGCGCGAACAGTTCCTTGGACTGCGACATGAAGTGTCCGTCGACCGGGGCCCGGCACAGCTCCCAATTCTCGGGCAATGTCTTGTGCACGATCCGCTCCAGTCGGGCGCCGCCCAGTGGCAGCGGCGTACGGGTCACCAGCAGTGCGGCCGCGCCGTTACCTATGGTCAGGCCGGCGACACCGACCATGACTTCCTCGACCGTCTGCATGTCGAAGGCGATGCGGTCGCGGGTGACCTCCCCCGCGCAGATCAGAGCGGTGTTGATCTCGTCGTGCAGCGCAAAGTAGCCCGCGACCACATGTAACGCCTCGAGGAGTCCGGCGCAGGCACAGGTGACGTCCAAAGCGATCACCGGTGTGGCGCCCAGCCTTCCGGCGACCTCGTCAGCCGTTGCCGGCTCGAACGCGTCGCGGGCGACACCACCGTAGACCACCATGTCCAGATCACCTGCGGTGATTCCGTTCTCGGCCATACACGCCGACGCCGCACGGGACGCCCAATCACCAGGAGAGGCGATCTCCTCGTCAGACTCGTAATAACGGACCCTGGTATTGCAGCGTTCAAACACGTACCGCACTCCGGCATCGAGAAGTTCCCACTCCTCCGCCGAACCGCGGAACGATTCCTCAACTCGTCTCAGCGCCTCGTCGTTGTCGACCGCCGTTTCCGGCAGCACTACCCCTGGCCGCGAAAAGAATAAGCGTGGCAGCATTGCGTGGTCCTCTTCGCCTGAATCATGCGTCCGACCCCCGCTTAACCCGGAAAACCGCTCCCGGGACGGGATGATCGAGAAATTATCAAAGCATCGGACTTTTTTCCGCCGGATCGGCGGGCGGGGGCCCTACCCCGATGGCGGTGCACGCACCTTCACGAGAAGACATCCCGGTGACAACGTGTGACACCGGAACCAACTCAGGCAGCTATCGATCCGCCATGCATCGGGCACTAACCGGATTTTCCGTTGCCCCCAAGGAAGGCATCGGTCGTCGTCGCTTGCGGCACGGAATAGGCCGGCGCCGCAAGCGGAACTTCCACGCGAGCAGCACCCGCGGTTGGCGAACCACCGTTGAACCGCTGCGGAATGCCATCAATTGCCCCTTGACTTTCAGAGGGGATCGACGTCTTTCACCACCCCAGCGGCAAATTGCCGCACCATGTTGTCAATCACAGTTAGTTGCCAGGAACGCGGCAATTTGGATCTCGTCCGCCGATAAGTTGGGTTAGCATCGGCGACGGCCGCCGATACGAAGAGAGCGAAATGACTGTCTCCGCACGTTCCCAGCTGACCTTTGGTATCGCCGCGATACTCACCGCGACCACCGTCGGCGTCGCCGGGGTGACGGCTACCGGCCTCGAACTGCCGTCCACCCGGGCCGCCGCCCATGCTGAAGTACAACTCGCAGCACTGGTCAATCCGTTGCTGGAGATTTACGACACCATCCAGAAGACGAATTACTTCCTGTTCTCGATCGCCGAGCCGCCGCTGCTGGATCCGCCGACGACCTTGACCCGGGCCGGCATCGTTCCGGAGTTCCTGGCCGCCGGCTTTCCCATCCTGACCCAGTACTTCCTGAACGCGCCGGACTACGTCAACCAGGCCATCAACTACGTGTTCGCGGACCAACGCGATTCGTATGAACCTCCGCTGTATCAGGCCGTCTACCCGGGCGCACTGCGCATCCTGACGTGGGCGGTGGACGCGCTGCCGGCCAACATCGGGTACGCGGCACAGCAGCTGTCCGTCGGAAACTTCGTCGGAGCACTGGAGACGGCGAAGCGCGCAGTTCTCAATCCGATCCAGGCCGCGCTGTACCAAACGCTCAATGCAGGCCTGTACGCGATCGCCGGCGTCGGCGCACGCGCGGCCGCGGCGGTGACCGCCGTCGCGGAATGGATCCCCAAGACGATCCGCAACCTCGCCGACGATGTCACCGTGGTCACCAACGCGGTGTTCAACGTGGTGGCGAACATCGCCTACGGGTTCCAGTCGGGCAACCTTGAAAACGCGTGGAATTCGCTGGTGGTCGGGCTTCTCGGCACCCAAGGGGACTGGAATCTTCCCAACCCGACGATCCCGGACGCCCTGATCGATCAGACGATCGGCGGAGGCGGCCGGATCTACCAGGACCCGTCATTGCCTGCATACCAAGAGGTGCCGAGCATCCGCCAGAACGTGACCGAGTTACGGGACGCCCTCGCCGGAGCTCTGGCCACCGCGGTACCAGATCAAAACATCCCCCCGTTCCCGGTGTCGAGGTTTCCGTTCTTCGCCAATCAGATCCCGACCCCATGGCAGCCGACCCCCTACGTCCCGCCGGTTCCCCCGCCGTTCGCGGCCATGGTGTCTACACCGGCATCCGCCACGAATGTTTCTGCCGAGGCCGCCACGTCGGCTAAAGCGGTCCGCGCCTCCCGCGCTGCCCGCGCCGTGAAGGCGGCGAACTCAACTGCGGCCAAGGTGGCCAGGAACCCCGGCGCCGCAACTCGTTAGAGCACTCTCGACCGGCTAGAAGGCTTAGGGGACTGTCGTGACGGAATCTTTTGGTGCGCGGATCGGGGTGGCGGCGTTCGCCATCGGGCTGTCGCTGGCCGGGCCGCAGGCTATGGGTGTGGCGTCGGCTGATGACATGGACGCAGACACGTCTGCCGCGACCATTGCGACGCCCCTCGCCGCGGGGCGGTCCGCCGCAGCGGCGGCGGTCGGCTGGTATCCCGGGCAGGTCCTGCGGTTGTTCGTGGGCAACGGCACCGCCGATAATCCGGACGCCGGCTTGCTGATCGGTAACGGCTTCTCGTGGACGGCCGACACCTGCCCGACCGGGCCGTGCAATGGCGGCATCGCGGGGCTGATCGGTAACGGCGGCAACGGATATGGCGGCGGTTTCGGTGGCTCGGCCCGCTGGTTCGGCAACGGTGGTGACGGCGGAGCCGGTGTGGCCGACGGCGCCGGTGGTGCCGGTGGCCGAGCCGGGCTGTTGTTCGGCAACGGTGGCGACGGCGGCACCGGTGGTGTCGCAACGACATACGTCAGCGTCAACCTCACCGGCGGCACCGGCGGCAACGGTGGCGACGGTGGACTCCTGGGCAACGGCGGCCGGGGCGGCAACGGAGGCAGTGCCGAAACGGATGTCCTGAGCGTCACCGCGCAGGCCGGGAGTGGCGGTAACGGCGGCGCTGGCGGCTTCCTGTTTGGAGTTGGCGGTGATGGCGGCGACGGCGGAAACAGCTTGTCGCAGCAGTGAAACGCCTTCGCCGGGGCTGGCGGTAACGGCGGCTTCGGTGGTCGAAACGGCGGCGCCGGCGGCAGTGGCGGAATGGCCACGATGGTCCGGGCGGGGCAGGCCCAGGGCGGTAACGGTGGCCGAGGCGGCTGGGGCGTGATGGGCATCGGGGGCGCGGGCGGTGACGGTGGAGCCGCGGTATCCCAGGGTAGCAACGCCGAAGGTGGCGCCGGAGGCGATGCCGGCATCGGCGGAATGTCTGGCGGAGCGGGCGGCCGTGGCGGGCACGCCACGGTGTTGGTCTTGGGATACGCCTATGGCGGTGTCGGTGGTGCCGGCGCTTCCGGAGTGATCGACGGCGGTAGCGGCGGCGCCGGGGGCGACGCCGAGACTTTCGGAGACGGCTTCGTCACTGCCGGTGGGGCCGGGGGTATCGGCGGCAGTGGCCGTTTGGGTGACGGCGGCAACGGTGGCGACGGTGGAGCCGCCACCACCTCCAACGGTCAGGCCGACGGCGGCGCCGGCGGAGTCGGTGGTCGCGGTGCCGGCCGGGGCGGTTCCGGCGGATCGGGCGGCAGCGCGACGGTCGGCGTGGGCGGTACCGCCACTGAGAGCTCGCCCAATGGCGGTGCCGGCGGTGCCGGAGCCGACGGCGGCCGCAGGGGCGGCAACGGCGGCGCGGGCGGCAATGCCCGGGGAGCGACCGGCGTGACCATTGCCAGTTTTGTCTCTGTCGGCGGTGACGGCGGCAAGGGTGGAAACGGCACCGGCGTGTTCGCCAACGGCGGGAACGGTGCCAACGGTGGCAACGCTGTGGGCGGAACCCCCACGCCGGGCACCGGTGGTGCTGCGGGATCAGGAGGACCGGGCGGAACCAACGGCACGAGCGGCCGCAACGGCACCTCCTGAGGCACCAGTCCGGCTCAAGTTGGTGCGGCCAGGCCGGCTTACTTGAGGAAGGCGTCGACCGTCGCGGCGAACTTCTCGTGCTGCTGGAACAGGAACGCGTGGCCCCCGTCGAAGAAGGCCAGCCAGGAGAACGGAATCTGGCGGGCGATGTTCACCGAGTTGACCGGCTTGTCGACGACGTCGTCGCGCCCGTCGGTCAGCAGCACCGGGTTCGTGATGTTCTTCAGATTGGCGAAGTTGGATTCATCGGCATCCCACAGCGTGGTCCGGGCCCGGTTTTGTCGCAGGGCGGTCTCTTTCGAGACGGCGAAGTCATCGGGTGCCGATCCCTGTTTGCCCGCCGCCAGGATCCGGGAGTAGATCTCCTCCGCTAGAGCCTCTTCGCCGTCCCCCGGCGGGAACAACAGGGCGAGTTTCTGATCGTCGGAGATTTTTGGATCGTTGAGCTTGTCCTCGACCGCCTTCTCCGCGGGGACACCCTGGCTGCCACCGGGATTGGCGGCAGCCAGTACCGCTTTGTCCACCAGCTCGGGGTGCCGGATCAGCAATTGCTGGGCGATCCGCGCGCCCATCGACCAGCCGAGGATGTCGGGTTTGTTCAGCCCCAGGGCCTTGATCAGCCCCGCTGCGTCATCGGCCATCTGCGGAATCGTCGTGTTGTTCGCGCTTGTGTCGCTGGAGAGTCCGACACCCCGGTTGTCGAAGACAATCAACTGATGGTTCTCGGCCAGTTCTTCGATCAGCAGGGGATCCCAC
>NZ_JBPCSX010000042.1:0-11854 GCF_051006775.1 Mycobacterium sp. | reverse complement strand
ACTCGCATCTCACCTCGGTCTCGTTTATGAGGCAACCGATCTCGAAGTGTTCGACGTTGTCATCGTTGGTGCCGGGCCGGCCGGGCTCGCCGCGGCCGTGTACGGAGCGTCCGAGGGACTCAGGACGCTCCTGGTCGACAGTGACTTCATCGGCGGCCAGGCGGGAACGAGCAGCCGGATCGAGAACTACGTCGGATTCCCGTCCGGGATTTCCGGAGGAGACCTCGTCGAACGCGCAGCCCTACAAGCTCAACGACTCGGGGCTCGAATCTCCAGTCCCTCGATGGTCACCCGTATCGAATCGGCAGGTGAGGGCTATCGGCTTACGCTGACTGACGGGGTGGCTCTGATGGCGCGGTCGGTGGTCCTGTCGCCAGGCGTTCAGTACAGGAGGCTGCCGGTTTCCCGACTGCGGGAGTTCGAAGGCGCCGGGGTCTACTACGGCGCGACAGAAGTGGAATCGCGGGTGTGCGGCCCGCACGACGTCACCGTGGTCGGTGGCGGCAACTCCGCGGGACAGGCCGCGGTGTTCCTCGCGGAAAAAGGGGCGGACGTGACCCTGGCGATTCGCGGCGCTGACCTCAGTTCCTCGATGTCGACCTACCTGATTGACCGGATCGACGCGTCCCCGAAGATCCGCTTGGTCAATTACTCCGAGGTGACCGAACTCCACGGTGATACCCGTCTGGAGGGTGTCACGATCACGAACAACCAAACGGGCGCTTCCGTGCGTCAGCCCTGCGTCGGCCTCTTCTCCTTCATCGGTACCTCTCCCTCCACCAGTTGGCTCGAGGGTTTCGTGGAGCTCGATGCCAAGGGGTTTGTCCTCACGGACAGCGACCTTGGCGACGTCGGCTTCGAGCCGCTGCCGTTCGAAACGTCCCGCGCGGGAATCTTCGCGGCCGGAGATGTCCGCGCACAGTCGATGAAACGTGTTGCCGCAGCGGTGGGCGACGGTTCCAGCGCGATTCGTTCGGTTCATCAAAGGCTCGCCCCGACGACGACGTGAAAGTCTAGTTCCGGGACCAATTTGGGACCACAGGTTCTGCGCCCCTCAGCAAGTCCGGGCAAACCAGCGTCACCGAACTTGCATCGAGTTGAAACTTCAACAGCAGCGTATTGCTGGTCATCACGTCGTCGACGGCGGTCAGGAACGCGCCAACCTCCGCATGCTTCGGCTCGTCTGCCGGCGACTGCATCATTTGAACCGATACCTCAGGCCTCGGGATCGCCGCACGATATGTCGCTAGGCTGGTGCGAAGACACTTCCACGACGATCGGAGCGCACCAGGATGAGCATCCCGCCCTATCCCGGGTCCAACCCCGAGGTCGATCCCTTTTCCGGTGACGGCCGGCCCGCGGGAACGCGTCCGCCGATCAAGTACATCTGGCCGAAGCGGGTTGCCGTCATCCTCACCGGGCTTGCCCTACTCGGTGGGATCGGATTCGGTGTGAAAACCCTTCTGCCCAAGGAAGATGCGGTGACCACAGGCCAGCAGACGGTAGCGTCCGCGTCCCCGGCGCCCAGCGCACCCGAGGCTACGGCCCCTACGACGGCACCCATGAGGCTGGACGGCGCCGTCACCGATACCGCCACGGCGTTGAGCAGCGAGCAGACGGCCGAGGTGACCTCGGCCGTCAAGAGTCTGTACAAAGCCCGGGATGTTCGCTTATGGGTCGTCTATGTCGAGGCCTTCAACGTCGCGCCCGGTGAGTGGGCCAGAACGACAGGTTCGTTGACGAAGATGGGGAAACGCGACGCGATTCTCGCCGTCGCGACCAAACAACGGAAATATGCCTTCCTGGTCTCAGCGGCCGCCTCGAATGCCTCGGAACAGGCGGTCGACGACCTGCGGCGCAACACGATCGAACCGAAGCTTCGTGACGGTGACTTCGCCGGTGCTGCCGTCGCCGCCGCTACCGGAATACAGGCCCTCGGCTGAACCGCATCGGATCACTGTCCGATTCAACAGCTCTATTTCCACCCGATTCCATCCGGCAGGTAGCCGTGTTCGGCCCACAGCCACAGGGCCGACTGGGTGGGGAATCCGCAGTCAAGCCGTGCGACGCGCCCGTTGCCGTCGGCCAAGGTGTAGGCGAACACCTGCACCCCGCCCCCGCCGGATCTGGCGGTCACGGCGACCGGCTCGGGCAGCAGGGGCCTCGGAACCCAGGTGTGTGCATCACGGCCCGCGATCAGCAGGCCCTCCGTGCCCAGCACATGCAGACCCTGGCGGTAGCGGCCCTGCTTGACTTCTTCGCGCTCACCGATGCCGAGGACCAGTCGGTGGGCGCTGACAGCGGCGAAGGTCAGGCAGATCACGGTCATCGAGCCGTAGATGATTCGGGCGGGTCCGGCCGCCGGGTCCGGCCAGGCCGCGATCGTCGCTTCCAAGCTGGAGAACCCGACGACCAGGAGAGGGAGCAGCCAGGCCAACGGAACCCAGATCAGATGCGTACGCCGCAACTGGAAGCGGGATTCCGCGGGTCGCGGAATCTCCGGGTCCAGCACCGCCTGCACGTGCAGGGGTAGTTCAGCCGTGCTCACCCCGACGAGCAGCGTGGACCCGGCCGCCTCAGGCACTACTGCTCCGAGGGAACGATGCCACCCGCGGCGCTCTTCACCGTCGCTTTGGACCTGGCTTCACCGCGAATGCGCCTGCCGTTACGGACGAATCCGGTGGGGGAGACCGTCGCCGACAGCAGTGCGTCCTCACCGTTGACGAAGGGATGGAATCCGACTCCGCCGCCGCCGCGGCCCTTGACCGGGATGTCCGCGCAGTCGGTGACCTTCCAGCCCTTCTCCGACACCGACAGCAGAGCCTCGCCTGCCGCGCCGGTGATCGGCAGCGCGGCGATCACCTCGTCACCATCGGCGGCCAGTTTCACCCCGGCGACGCCGTTGCCGGCAGCGCCCTGCGGGTTGATCACCGACGGGTCGATGCGCAGCACCTTGCCGCGACGGGTGACCAGGGCCAGGTGTGCCCCTTCGGGCAGGACGCCCGAGCACAGCAGGCCGGTGATGTCCGGGGCCACCGCGACGTCGCGAACCTTTGTCGGTAGGCCGGTGCCGGTGGTGAACTTGACCCGCCCATCGGTCCACACCGCCCAGCCCAGACCGTCGGTGAGCAGATCGCCGTGGCTGTCGGAGAGGATCCCCTGATGGTCCAGACGCCACGCGGCGTTGGGCTTGCGGGGCCCGTCGTTCTCAACGCTCGCCGCCACCGGAGCGGCGTCGAGATCCAGGACGGTGCGCCGGTCGAACTCCTTACCGGCGAACAGCTTTGCCGTCTCCACCAGTTCGGCGTCGATGAGCTTCTTGCGGGCCTCGGGGGAGGACAGCAGCTCGGTGAGATGTGCGTGCTCGGCGTCGAGCCTGTCGGCTTCGGTGCGCAGTTCGATGACATCCAGCTTGGTCAGCCGGCGCAGCTGAAGGGCCAGCACATAGTCGGCCTGAATCTCGTCGATCTTGAACTTGGCGCACAGGCCTGCGCGGGCCTCGTCGACGGTGTCCGAACCGCGGATCACCGCGACGGCGGCGTCGATATCGATGTGGACGAGCAGCAGGCCCGACACCAGATGCCTTCTGGCCGTCACCTTCTCCAGCCGGTACTCACTGCGGCGAACCACGACGGAGTCGCGCAGTGATAGGAACGAGGCGATCAGCTCCCGCACCGACCACCACCGCGGGATGCGGTCGGCGTCGAGGGCCACCAGGCTGGCGGCGAACGTCGACTCCAACGGTGTCAGGGCCAGCAGTGAGGTGACCAGCTGGTGTGGGTCGTGACCGCGCTTGGCGCTGACCACGATGCGCAGCCCGTTGCGGCGGTCGGTGAGATCGGACATGTCGGCCACGCCGGGCAGGTCGCCGCCGGCGATGAGTGAGCGGATACGTTCCTGGACAGTGGAACTGGCCACGCCCGGTGGCAGTTCGGTGATGACCACATTGCGGCCCTCCACCGACAGCGTCCCGCGCACGGTGAACGAACCCCGCCCCGTGGTGACGTAGTCGCGCAGCCCATCGGAGCCGACGACCGACCCGCCGCACCCCCAGTCGGGTCCTGGTAGCAGTTCCATCAGCTTGTCATCGGAGAGTCCCGGCTTCTTCAGCAGCGCCCGGCAGGCGGCCATCACCTGGCGCGGGTTGTGGGCGGGAACCTTGGTGGCCCAGCCCTCGGCGATGCCGATGGCGCCGTTGACGAGCAGCACCGGAAAGCGGGCCGGCAGCACTGTCGGCTCGATCCATTCGCCGTCGAAGGTCTCCGTCATCGGCACGGCGTGGTCGGCCAACTCCGCGGTCAGTGCCGCCCCGGCGGCCGACAGTCGCATCTCGGTGTAGCGGTCCGCTGCCGGGATGTCGCCCTGGATGCGGGGGAACGCCCCCTGGCCGTCGATGATCTTGACCCGTTGGAATTCGGCGGCCAGCAGTGCCGCGGCGCCGTACATGGCCGCCCCGCCATGCGGGTGCAGGTTACCGGTCACCGCCGAGCAGATCTTCGAGGATTTCTGAGGCTTGTTGCCCGGCAACAGATTTGAGGAATACATCTGGTAGAGCAACCGCCGCTGCCCGGGCTTCAGCCCGTCGTAGGCCGACGGGATCGCCCGGTCGGAAGTGCTGTAGAGCGCGAACAGCAGTTGGTAGCGGTTCCAGTAGTCGTCCGCGGAGACGTCGAGGATCAGGTCTGGGTTCTGTTCTATGACATTCATGGGCCAATGCTCCTAGTTGAGGTCGAGGGTGGCGGTGTCGACGCGGGCGGCGGCGGCAGCCATCCAGTCGCGGCGCCCCTCCGGCGGCCCACCGAAGAGAATGTGGTGCAGATTCGCGGCCTTGTCGTCGGGCTTGATCCGGTAGACGGTGCGCTGGGCCGGGTCGAGCACGGTGTTCCAGAAGTCGTCGGCGTTCATCTCGCCCAGACCCTTGTTGCGCTGCACCTCGACCTTGCGGCGGGAAGTGGCGCGCAGTTCGGCGACCGCCTCGTCCCGCTCGGCCTCATCCTGGCAGTAGACACGGGTATCGGCGTCGTAGACGACGAACAGTGGCGGCAGCGTCACGTAGACCATGCCGGCGGCGACCAGTGGCCGGTAGAAGTCGAGGAACATCGAGATCAAGCTGGAGTTGATGTTGGCGCCGTCGGGGTCGGCGTCGGAGGCGAACAGGATCCGGTCGTAGCGGGACTTCTCCGGGTCGCAGTGGTCCCGCACGCCGCAGCCCAGGATTCGTTCGATCGCGTCGAACTCCTCCTTGGTGCGGGCCTTGGTCGTTGTCCAGCCGAAAGTGTTGGGCGGCTTACCTTTCAGCGGAAAAGCCGCCTGGAAGGTGGCATCGCGGGCCGCCTTGACCGTGCCCAGCGCCGAGTCGCCCTCGCAGATGAAAAGCTCAGCACCGCTGCCCCGACCGCTCTCCCGGCTGGGCAGCAGCTTGGGCGGCAGGGACAGGTTGGTGCCCAATCCCTTCGCCTTGGACGCCGCCCGCGAGCGTTCCTTGGCGCCCTCGGCGCTACGGCGGGCCCGCGCGGACTCCAGGGCCAACTTCGTCCAGGTGCTGACCGCCGGGGAGTTGGCGGGGTTGGCCGCCCACACGGTGACCGCGCGGGCCACCTCCGGGGTCATCGCCAGGTTCAGCGATCGCGACGACACCGAGGTCTTCGCCTGGGAATCCCATGATGCGTCCGGTGCCCGGGTGTCGACGGCCAAGGCGGTGACGGCCGCGAAGTCCTGGGCCTCCGGACCATCCTCGCCCTTGGCCAGGCCGAGATCACGTATGCGGCTTGACCTTTCGGCCAGCGCTTCGGTCAGGCCACGCACCGCCGCGGACAGATGCGATCCGCCGTTGGCGGTGCGGACGGTGTTGCAGAACGCCGCCACCGTGGCCGGCTCGGCGGGGCCGGCGGCCACCGACCAGCGCATCGGAGTGGGACCCCGGCCGGTGGTGTAGGAACCGGATCCCTCGACGGTCAGGATCAGTTCGGGTTTGGGGGCGCCGGCGGCGCCGCACATCAGGTCCAGCAGTGCGTCGGTGCCCCACGGTCCGTCGAACGGCGCGGTCAGCATCTCGGGCACCTCGCCGAGCGGCCAGCCCTCGTCGATCACCCGCAGGTGCACTCCCGGGCACATGCGAACCGCCGCCTGGGCGCGCAGCAGCACCTCGTTGATGTCGATGACACAGTCCGGGGTGACAGTCGGGTCGAACAGGATGCGGACCGAGGTGCCGTGGGCATCGGGTTTCCGGTTGTTCACGCCGCGCAGTTTCTGGGTGTCGTCGCGGACGAACTCGGCTTGCGCGTCGAAGTCCTTCCCGCTGAACGTGCCCGGATATCCCATCCCGAAGCTCTGCACGTAGGTCTTGCCGGCACGGCGCACCGTGACATCGGTGCGGGCGGAGATGAACACCGCCGCCGCGGCTCCGATTCCATTGAGCCCGGCGCCGGTGGTGGCGGCGTCGGTGTGCTGGTCGAATTTGCCGCCGGCCCGCGCGGTGCCCAGCGTCTTGACGATGCCGTTCTTCTTGGTGGCCGGATCGGTGTCGACGGGCAGACCACGTCCGTCGTCGGCAACCGTCACCGAGCTGTCAGCGTGCAGCGTGATGGTCACCGTCGACCCGCCATGGTTTGGGTTGGCGACTTCCTCCACGGCGTTGTCGACGAGCTCACGCAAGGCGGTGAGTAGGGCGTCCTGCCCCAGGTTCACCGCCGGGCGCAGCCGGGTGTGCTGGACGTCGTCGAGTTCGGTGATGTCGGCGGCGGTGTAACTCACGGGGTGGTCGTCCTTCTCGGTGATGCGGTGCTGGCGGTGGTCGGCATTCGAGTTCGTTGGAGCAACACCGTCATATCGGCGGTGTCGGCGCTGCCGGGTTCGACACGCCGCTGCGGGTGAGTGACGGTCGGGACACATCATATCGAACACGCGTTCGATCGCGTGGCATCTCCGCTGCGGCGGCGTGGGGTTGGGATAACGGCGACGTGTTCGTCATCGCCTATGACCACGGAGACCGGCCGATCCCGGCCAGTCAACCGACCTGCTCGTCGACACGAGGACCGGGGCGTTGCGATGGGTCGCCGATCGGTCGTCACTGCCGAGCCTGCGGCCGACCGGGACCCCACCGCAGCAGCGACAAACTAGGGACTCGGCGTCGGAAGTTCTTTGGTGAAGGGCACCAAATGGACTTCGGCGCGGTAAGTCTCGGTGCGAGCGGACAGAGGCGCGTCCAATCGGGTGTAGCCCCGGGCGAGGTAGAGCGCCTCAGCCTCCGGCTGACGGTGGCCGGTGGTCAGATAGATCTGCCGGTAGCCACGCGCGACGATCTCGGCCTCCAGTGCATCGAGCAACAGCCCGGCGTAGCCCTTCCGGCGGTACCGTTGATCGGTCCAGACACGTTTGAGCTCAGCGGTTTCCACGCCGTCGACCTCGCCGTACCGGCGGAACGCGCCACCGGTCACCGGAACAGAGTTGAGCACGCCCATCAGCATGCCGCCGCGGGGTGGGGCGAACTCTTGGGCTGGATAGCTGACCAGGCCGGCATGCACTCGATCCAGCGGCTCGCCGTAGCGGGTGCTGTACTCGGCGGCGAGTTCGGCCAGTAGTGGCCGGGCCAGGTCGTCGCTCTGGCTGACGGCGATGAACTCGATCAAGCCGGAAGCTGAATGCGAAGTCCGGCGGCTCGCAGATCGACGACGGTAGCGTTCCACACGGGAAGATCCACCGCCGCGGCCGGCTCCACGACGCCGAAGCTCGGCCGGCCGAAGATCCATTGGAAGAACCCGATGATCGCGGATCCGATACCGATCACCACTGTGGCGGGGACTGCGGCCACCGTACCGATGAGCGTGCCGACGCTGTTGTCGCCGAACAGCGATCCGATGCCCTGGCCTACGGACACGCCGAGTGCGAGCTGCAGATCCAGGGATCCGATGACCTCTTGGACGGTGAAGCTCCTCCAATCCTTCAGCGGCATCCCGAGCATCAGATTGACCGCGAGATCGTCGGCCAGGGTGACCCCTGCCTGCTTGTTGAGCAACGAATCCACCGTGCCGTTGGCCACCTGACCGAAGGTTCGGTCCAGGAAGCGGTTGTTAATGCCGACTTTCCGTAGTTCGAGGACGGTCTCTTCATCCGCGTAAACACCCACCGCCTGACGGACGTCGGGATAGCTGACCAGCGAGCTCATCGCCGGTGGCACTACGGACTTGACCGCGGCGACGTAGGCGGGGGCGGAGCGCAATTCGTCGAGTGCATTCTGCAGCGCTGTGGCCTGAGGAACATCGTCGATGACGTCATCGGCGAAAGTGTTGACGGCAGTCAGAAGTGCGCCGTTGAAGCCGGGATACCCCAGGAGCGCAGTGACCACGGCCCCCACCGTTGACGCCAGTTCTGCGGCCACGGGCGCATTGCCGAGCAGTTCGGCCAGTGGCCCATTCCGTCCTGCCACCCAGGTTCGCACCGCCTCGTCACCGGCCAGCGTGGTGATCAACGTGGTGGTAGTTGCCCCGAGCGCCTGCTGAATGGACGGGCTGCTCAGCAGGTTGAGATCGGCCAGTATCAGCGAGTCTGCGACGGTGGTCTTCGCCGCCGAGTCGATGGTGGGGTTCGTCCGCAGGGCTTGCTCGGCGTCCTGCCGCGCGACCTTCGGGTCCTCGCCGGCCACCAGTGCCGCCGCGTAATCGCCCACTATGCCTGCCACCGCTTCGGGGACGCCGAACTGCCGCAGGAAATCAGGCAGTGCCGAGGCGATGATCGTGACGAGTCCGGATCCGAATCCGGGAACGGCGAGCAGTTGATCCATCGCTGCGCCGAGGGCTTGTCCGACCGGGACGGCGATCGGTGAGTCGCTCAGCGACCTGGTCACGAACACCGTGACCAATTGGCCCGCGTAGGGGCCGAGGTTGGTGAGCAGTGTCGTGAGACCGCTGTCGGCCGCCTGGATCACGTATGAGTTACTCAACAGCGCACCGACGGATTCGGTGATCACACCGATTACCGCGTCCTGGACCGGGGCACTGTTGCGCAACCAGGTGATCGCGTCATCGGCCGCAGTCTTGACGCTCTCGCCGGTGACCACTTCGATGGCGAACATGTCAGCGGCCTCGGAGAACGCGGATACGACGCCGGCGGAGCGGAAGAAGTTCCCGAGTTCATCGTCGACCAGGCTCACCAACGCGACCCGGACATTCGGGTTTTTCAGGAAGGTGTCCACCGTGGCCGCGACCTGGGTGCCCACCGCCTGCCCCAGATCGCCGCCACCGACGGCATTGGAGACCTCCTTGACGATCTGCTCGTTGAGCTTCGCCTGGACCGTCGGGTCGGCGAGCAGCTCGGTGACCACCCCCGCCGCCGTCTTGTCCAGTGCTGAGAGCACCGCGTCGTCGGTCAGCAGTGTCTCGACCGCGTCACCGACCGCGAGGCCGGCAGCCTGCTCGACGTCGGAGTTGGCCCGCAACTCAGCCTGGACCACCGGCGCGACGGTTGTGATGTCACCCGCGACCTCCGCTGCCGCCAATTCCCCTGCTGCGGTGGAGAATGCGGCGACCACGCCTTGGTAGCCGAAGAAGTCCGCGGTCATTGTGTCGACGAGGCCGACCAGTCCGAGGACGACATCCGGATTCTGCATCAGGGACACCACCGCGTCGGCGACCTTGTCGCCCACTACCTGGCCCAGTGCTGTGCCGTTGAACGCAACCCAGATGTTCGCGTACACCTTGCCTGCCACCGCTTGCTGGACATCAGTATCGGCGAACAGATCGGCGATCAACCGCGAGGTCGTCCCGTCGACCGCCTCCCATACGTCCTGATTGCCCAACAGTTCCGACACCGTGGCGGTGACGACGCTCTGTACCGCGGTGTCCACCGCAGGACTGTTTCGAAGCTGCTTGACCGCGATCTCTGCGGCGACACTGACCCTCGTGCCGGTGAGCACGTCGAGTGCGAAGGTGTCCGCAGCGGAGGAGAACGCGGCGACGACGCCGTCGGACCGGAAGAAGTCGCCGAGTTCGGTGTCGACCAAGCCCTCGAGGGCATCCTTGACCGTGGGATTGCTGATGATCTCGACGACCGCTGTCCCGACTTGGGCGCCGACCGCATCGCCGAACGCCCCGCCGCCGAGAAGGTCCGACACACTCTTTGAGACGCCCTGATCAAGCCCCGCCTGGACATCCGGGTCGCCGAGCAGATCGCTCATCAACGAGGCCAGCCTGTCGTTGGCTGCCGACACCACCGTCTGGTTGGTCAGCAAGGCGGTGACCGCATCACCGACGGCCAGCTTCACCCCATTCTGAACGTCGGTGTTGGCACGCAACTCGGCCTGAACTTGAGGCGCAACGGAATCCAAGGTGTCCGCCACCGCTGCGGAGGCCAATTCGCCTGCGGCAGTGGAGAATGCGGTCACCACACCGTCCGTGCGGAAGAAATCGGTCAACACCGTGTCCACCACGCCAACCAGGCCGGAGCTGATATCCGGGTTCTTCATCAGGTCGACCACTGCTGTCGAGACCTGAGTGGCGACGGCGACGGCGAAGTTCGTGCCGTTCAAGGCCGTCCAGACTGAGGTGTATACCCGTTCGCTCACGCCCTCCTGAACGTCGGGATTAGCGAGCAGGCCGCCGAGCAGGTTTGCAGCCGCATTGTCGAGCGTCGACCACAGCGAGGAGTCGTTGAGCAATTCCGCGACGGATTTGGTGACGATGCCGCCTACCGCATCCTGGACGGCGGTGCTGGCCCGCAACGATGTCTCCGCTGCCTTCGCGGCGTCCTTGGGGTCGCCTCCGGCGAGCACATCCAGCGTGTAGGTGTTCGCAGCCGAGACAAAGGCGTCGGCCACGCCCGCGGAGCGGAAGAAGTCGCCGAGTTCGGTGTCGACCAAGCCGGCCAATGCGGTACGGACCGCTTGCTGGCTCAAGAGACCGGCGACTGCGTTGCCGACCTGGGTGCCCACAGCATCACCCAGTGCGCCACCACCGAGGAGGCGGGAGACATCCTGCGAAACCGTCGCGCTCAGGGCAGTCTCAACGTCCTGATCCGCGAGAAGTCCGGACACCAAGGATGCCGCTGCATTGTCCAGCGCGGTAAGGAGATTCGGGTCGGTTAGCAAGGTCCTGACCGCATCGCCCACCGCGACACCGACCGCTGCTTGCACAGCGGGGGTGGTCTTCAATTGCTCCGTCGCAGCCTTCGCCGCGGCGTCATCCCCGGCCAGGTTGGCCGCGGCCACCTCTCCGGCGGCCTTGGCGACGGCCGGGACAACCCCCGGGTAATTGAAGAAATCCCCGATAGTGGTGTCAACCAGGCCGACGAGCGCGGTCCGGGTTGCCGCATTGCCCAGCAGGCCCAGCACCGCGGCACCAACCTGGGCGCCAACCGCCCCGCCCAGAGTCGTGTTACCGAAGGCCTTCGACACATCCGCCGCGACCTGTGCGCTCAGTGCGGTCTGCACCGCGGTGTCGCCGAGCAGGCCGGTCACCAGCGACACGGCAGCTGAGTTCACCGCCGTCAACAACTCGGGGCTGCCGAACAGTGCGGTCACCCCGGCCGTGACCGACTGGCTTACTGCGGTGTCGATTGCGGGGGTTTTGAGCAGACCGTCGATGATCGCTTTCTGGGCTTCGGATTTGGCCGTTGACTCAGCCAGTCCGTACAGGAGTTCCACCGAGGCTAGCCCGCCGGCGGCAGTCGACAGTGCCGCCACTGCCTGCGGGGAGTTGAGGATGCTGGTGCCGAGTGCGTTCACAAACGACGTCAGGGCCGTCTGGACGACGGGAACGGCCACCAGGTTTGCCACCGCGGCACTGACCTGGTCGGCAACCGCTTTGGCCAAAGGGTCACCGTCGGGGAACTGTGCGATCACCGTGGCACCGGCCTGGGCGCC
>NZ_JBPCSX010000041.1:0-8125 GCF_051006775.1 Mycobacterium sp. | reverse complement strand
CTGTATTTCAGCTCTCGGGCAACCTTGGTCTGCTTTGCCTTAGCCCGGCCGCGGCCCATGGGGGAACCCCCTCGCGCAATAACGGAGCGGCCTGAAGTCAGGCGGCTCCGGATCAGTGTCGTATGTGTCCTGCCGGTTACTTTACCGTGCCGCACCGCGAACTGCCCCCAGGCCCGTTCGGCTGACGGCGAGTAGCGGTCTCAGCGGCCGCGAAGACGGTCCACGGCGAGTCGGCCCGCCCCGGCCACGTCGGCCGCGGGTAGCGAGTCGGGGTCGATCTCAGCGGCGACCAGGTGCTCACCGCCGGTGGTCAACGCGGTGCCGGCCGGGATGCCCCGCTTGAGTAGGGCCAGGGCGGTGGGGCCGAGGTCGACGTGGTCGACGACGGTGCCCAACCGGCCGACCACCCTGCCGTCGGCCAGCACCGGATCCCCGGTGGCCGGCCGCTCACCGGAACCGTCGAGGTGCAGGAGCACCAGCATCCGCGGCGGCTTACCAAGGTTGTGAACCCGGGCCACGGTCTCCTGACCGCGATAGCAGCCCTTGTCGAGGTGGACCGCGCGGCCGATCCAGCCCACCTCGTGCGGGATGGTCCGCTCATCGGTGTCGACCCCCAGTCGCGGGCGTTGCGCGGCCACCCGGTGGGCCTCATAGGTCCACACCCCCGCCCGGCGCACACCGGCGCCGGTGAGACGTTGCAGCCACTCGTCCTTCTGGTCCCGTGGCACCACCAGGTCGACCTCGGTCTGACCCGCGGCCGACGGCATCCGGCGCACGAACCCGCCGCCGGGCAACGCCACCGCTGTCGACTCGGCCGGCAACGCGTCCAGTCCGAGTGCGGAGAGGACGCCCGCGTCGGTCAGCTTCGGACCGATCAGGGACAGCACCGCCAGATCAGCGGCGGCAAGTTGTACATCGGACCAGAACACCATCTTCGTCAAGTACGCGAAAAGCTCTGCGCCACGGGATGATTCAGTGTCCAGGTACGAGGTCCCATTGAGCTCGGTCTGCTGCCAGTGGTCCTCGACCCGGCCCTGGCCGTCCAGGCTCAGGTTCTCGGTGCAGGCACCGTCGGCGAGATCGGCGACATGCTGGGTGCAGATCGCATGCAGCCAGCTGAGTCTGTCGGGTCCGGTGATGGTGATCACCGGGCGATGCGAGCGGTCCACCACGACCGCGCCGTCCTGGGCGGCGCGCTGCTCCCCGAACGGGTCGCCGCAGTGCCACGCCACGCCGGCATCGGGCGAACCAACGGGTGTGGGAACGGCTGTCATCCCTGCCACTCTACGAGCCGGTCATTAGGCTGTGACGTCATGCCGAGCCAGCCTTCGGTGCGCGTCACCCTCGACGGTGATGTGCGCGATCCCAGTCAGCCGATGCTGTTCGCCGACGATCTGGCCGCGGTGCGCGGCGATGGAGTCTTCGAGACCCTGCTGGTTCGCGGCGGTCGGGCCTGTCTGGTGGAGGCACATCTGCGCCGATTGGTGCGCTCCGCCCAGATGCTGGATCTGCCTGAACCGGATCTGACCGACTGGCGCCGGGCGATCGCGGTCGCCGTGGGCCGGTGGAACGCCCAGACAGCGGCCGAGGGGGCGCTGCGTCTGGTCTACAGCCGGGGCAGGGAGAGCGGCGCGGCGACCGCCCACGAAGACGGCACGGCGTATCTGATGATCAATCCGGTCGCTGACCGGGTGGCCGCGGCCCGCCGCGACGGGGTGTCCGCGGTGTTACTCGGCCGCGGTCTACCGGTCGCCGGCATCGCGGACCTGCCCTGGCTTCTCGCCGGCGCGAAGACACTCTCGTATGCGGTGAACATGGCGGCGGTGCGACATGGCGCCGCCCGCGGGGCCGACGATGTGATCTTCGTCAGCTCCGACGGCTACATCCTCGAGGGGCCGCGGTCGACGGTGGTCATCGTCACCGAGGAAGCCGGACGTCCGCGATTGCTCAGTCCGCCGCTCTCGCACCCGATTCTGTCCGGCACCACCCAGCAGGCACTGTTCGACGTCGCCACCGCGAAGGGCTACGACTGCGGCTACCGGGCGCTGCGTCCGGCCGATCTCGACGCGGCACGGGGGATCTGGCTGGTGTCCAGCATTACCCTGGGCGCCCGGGTCCACACCCTCGACGGCCGCCGGCTGCGATCGGACTCCGACGTTCCCGACATCTCCGAACTGGTCGACGCCGCGATCATCAGCGATCGCTGAACGCGAAAAACCCTTGGCGCAACCGGTACTGCGCCGGTACCGTCGGCGGTACACAGGAAAGGAGGTGGTCCGGAATTTTGAGTACTTTTAGGACATGTGAGGTGGCTGCCCGCTAGCAGCACCAGGTGCCGGAAATCACCTGCGCTCTCCAGCGCGCTGGCGAATTCCAGGCAGCTACCCGGCCCCCGAGCTTCCGGTTGGTCCAACTGGATTACCAAGGCTCGGGGGCTGTCCTGTGTCAGGACCCGGCGGGACCGGGCGCAAAGGTCGAACAGGCTTGCATCGCCTGATCCCAGATCGCCGGGTCGATACCGTCGGGAGGTCCGAGAACCGCTGCGGGACCGGCAGATTCGGGAACGCCGTGGGTGTGCAGGCAATCGGCCAGCGTGCCGTGTGCGGCGGGAGATGACGGCGCGGTGGTTGACGGCTGCGGGGGTTCTGTTTTCGATGAGCACCCGACGAGCAGTAGTGCGGCCGCTGCGGTCACCAGAGCCAGCGGGGTCAGTGTCCGCGTCATCCGATATGCCTGGAAAGTCGCGCTGACAGATGCGGCACCAGACCGCCGTCGGCGTCCACGCGTTCCTCGACATAGGCGAGGTCACCGTTCTCGACGATTCCGTACAGGCGTTTGGCGCCGCCGACCAGGACTCCGGACTTGCTGCGCGCCAATGCGTCGGTCACCAGCTCCCACGACGACTGGTTGCGCGGGTGGCCGTAGAACAACTCGATGTATCCCGCGGAATGGGCGAGGAGAAGTTCGATCGCCGCCGACTCGTCGGGATCGGCCGGGTCGTGCACGAAGCGCCAGTAGCCGGTCTCTCGGAGGCTCGGGCTGTGGAACTCACCGGCGTCGTCGAGCCGCCAGGAACGGGCCTCCCAGTTGAGGAAATCCGAGCCGTCGTGGGAGACGATGATCTGCTGGCCGAACCGGTAGTCGCCGTTGCGGTCGCGGCCTTCGCCCTCGCCACGCCACACACCGACCAGTGGCAGCAGGGCCAGCAGTGCGTCGTTGAGATCGGCGCCGTGACGAAGGTTCGCGGTGTCGGCCACCGGAATGTCGTCGAAGACCGGGATGTTGCGCGCTGCGGTTTCTTTGGCCCGTTCGGCGGCGGCCGCCACCGCACGATCGCCGCTGCCGGCGATATCGCCCGACGTCATCGGCTCAGGACTCGTCGGTGATCAGCCGGTACACGGCGTACAGGGCGAACCACGTGATCACGACGACGGACAGCACGAGCAGGATCTCGAAGAAGAGGATCACGGCGCCGAGTCTAACTCTGCCGGCGGGCGCAGTCGTAGACCGAGCCGTCAGGCGACCTTGACGTCGATCTCGTGCAGTCCGGCCCCGATCGGAGTGAGTCGGGCGGCGCCGCTTCCCGCCGCCGACAGTGCCCGCACCGTCCAGGTGCCCGGTGCGGCGAAGAAACGGAAATCACCACTGGGCGAGGCGATCAGTTCGGCGGTGAACTCCTCGGTGGAGTCCAGCAGTCGTACCGATGCGCCGCCGACGGCCTGACCCGATCCGTCGACCACCCGTCCGGTGATCACCGTCTCTCGGGCCAGATCCACCCCGACCGGCAGGGTTGCGGTTTGGTTATGTGCAGAACCCATGAGGGATCCTCTCGGTGCTTAGCGCGGGCTTAGGAGTGGGCTTAAGAGCGGGCGTGGCGGAGGTGGGCGACCAGCGGATAGATCTGGCAGCCCAGGCAGATGCCAAACGCTGCGTTGAGGAAGGCGGCAGCCAGCGCGAAGGCGGTGGCGATGACCCCGAGCAGGGGAGCGCCGAGGGTGAATCCTGCGACGCCGACGACGGCGAAGATCAGACCGACGAGCTGGGCGAACCGCAGGGGCGGCACCGGCTCACGCTCGGTGACCGGGCTCAACCGGGGTGCCACGAACGTGGCGAAAATCAGGCCGTAGGGGTGTCGGCGCGGGCCGAGTGCAGCGCCGATCGCGAAGACGCTCGCCTGAACCGCGAGCAAGGTCGCGGCGGCGGGAATGCTCACCGCGGAGACCACCAGTACCGCCAGCAGGACGGCGGTGGTGATCCAGGCGGCGAAGCGCGGGCCGCGGACATCGACTGCGCCGATGGCGCCGGACTGCAGGCCGGCTGGAGTTGAGGTTGTCGACATGAATATCTCCTGTTGCTGGGCAGGGCTGGACGAGGCAGACCGGGTGTCTGCTGGGCGGCGGCCGGACCGGCAAGAAACCGGAAAAAGTGCGGACCGCGGCTACTCAGCAGCTACAGCAACAACAGCAACAACCCGCAAGGCGGCACAGGTCCACTGCGCGGCGCTTGGTGAGCAGGAGCTCAAGACGGGCGGTCACAGGTAAGAGCGTACCCAACTACCACCCGATCAGGCCAGCAGAGGGTCCAGGGCGGCCTTGAGATCGGCCGCTTTGGGCACCCCCGCAGTGCGATAACGCTGTTGTCCCTGAGCGTCGAAAATGAAGGTCGTCGGCAGCGACATCACCGAGAGCTTCCGCGCCACAGCGGGATTGGCGTCCATGTCGATCTCGACATGGACGACCTCGGGTAGCGCAGCGCAGACCTGGTCAACCACGCGGCGCACCGCCGCGCAGGGTCCGCACCACACGGCCGTGAAGTGAACGATCGTCGGGCCGGTGTCGGACAGCCCCAACTCGGTGGTGTCCACCGCCGGCGCCGCCGTGGTGTCACGCAGGACCCCGTGGCGCCGGTTGTGCAGCACGCCGAACAGGGCCGCCAGGCTCAGGGCGGCGGTGATCGCGGCGACTGCGGCGGCGGATGCGGCGTTCATGACTGGTTGAAACCATCCAGACGGACGGTTACTTCCTCGGCGATGCCCTCGATGATGATGTCCGACCCGCGCGCGCCCTCACTGGTGGGCGCGAGGCCGAACGGGAGTCGCTGCCCCGGCATGCTGGCGGCGAAGGCGCTCAGGACCGCGGCGCGACGGTCATCGGGCACCCCCCGGTCGGCGGTGTTGGGCCCGGTCACCACACCGGTCGGGGTGAACACCAGGGTGCTCTGGTCGGGGCCGGCCAGCGACAGGTCGACGGTCACGCTGACCGGTTTGTCCAACCCCGCCGCGGTCGGTGTGCCGGTGAACACCAGGCCCCTGTTACCGGAAATGCCGGATTCGGTGGTGCCGCCGGTCGAGTCGTTGGTGTCGGCGGCCGGGGCCTCGATGGTCAGGTCCTTGATCCCGATGAATTCCCCGACCCGGCGGGAGTCGATGATGATTCGGCTCTCCAGTTCGCCGACCGGCAGGTCGGCGTCCGGGCGCAGCAGCCAGGAGGCCTGGCGCAGGTCGATGTCGTGCATCGTGGCCTCCAGGGTGACCTGTCCCGCCACCGGTTGAGGCACTCCGCCGGCCTTGATCTCCAGCTCGTGGTAGTGCCGGCGGGAGGCCTGCGGGATGAACGGAAAGCCCAGGATGGCCACCCACGGGTCGAACTGCAACCCGGCGGCCGACCGGACGTTGCGGGCCAGGTGGTACTCGGCGTAGATGGCCGCGCCGAAGTCCACGCCGACCCCGGCCAGGACGACCGCGATGGCCGGGATGCCCACAGCGGTCAGCAGTTTTCGCACCGGGACATTCTCACCCACCCCTGTCGCAGACCGCGCGGATCGCCGAAACGGCAGGTCGCGGGTTAAAGTGATGCCCAAACCAGGAGATTCCCGTTGGACCTGTTGCTACTGACTGTCGACCCGAGCCCTGAGTCGGTTCTGCCCTCGTTGGCGCTATTGGCGCACAACGTGCGGTTCGTGCCGACCGAGGTGTCGTCGTTGTTGGAGGCCGGATCGGCCGATATCGCGATCGTCGATGCGCGCACCGATCTGGCCGCCGCCCGGGGGCTGTGCCGGTTGCTCGGCACCACCGTCTCGTCGGTCCCCGTCGTCGCGGTGGTCAATGAGGGCGGCCTGGTCGCGGTGAATGTCGACTGGGGTATCGACGAAATCCTGCTGCCGGGCACCGGTCCGGCTGAGATCGACGCGCGGTTGCGGCTGCTGGTCGGCCGCCGCGGCGGCGTGGTCGACCAGGAGAGCGTCGGCAAGGTGAGCCTCGGTGAACTCCTCATCGATGAGGGCACCTACACGGCCCGGCTTCGCGGCCGGCCACTTGACCTGACCTACAAGGAGTTCGAGCTCCTGAAGTACCTCGCTCAGCATGCCGGCCGGGTGTTCACCCGCGCGCAGTTGCTACAGGAGGTGTGGGGCTATGACTTCTTCGGCGGCACCCGCACCGTCGATGTGCATGTGCGGCGACTGCGGGCGAAGCTCGGTCCGGAGTACGAGGCTCTGATCGGCACCGTGCGAAATGTCGGCTACAAGGCGGTACGCCCGGCGCGCGGCCGCAACGGCTCGGCGGAGGCCGCCGACGCCGACCGCGATAGCGAATTGGCCGAGGACGCCATGTCGCATTCCCTGCATCAGTGACCGACTTCGCTTGGCATGACGCCCTATCGCCGGCGCAGCAGGAGGCCGTGCGGAGGCTGATCGCAGCGGCCCGGGACGCCGACGGGGTGGCGCCGGTCGGTGAGCAGGTACTGCGGGAGCTGGCGCAGGAAGGTTCGGAACATCTGCTCGCCGTCGACGGCGGTGAGGCCGTGGGCTACCTCAATCTGAACCCCGGGCGTGACGGCTCCGATGCGACGGCTGAACTCGTGGTGGCACCCGACGCCCGTCGTCGGGGAATCGGTCGCGCGATGGTGGATGCCACCGTCGCGCACTCCGGCGGACTGGTCCGCCTCTGGGCGCACGGCACGGTACCGGCTGCCCGTGCGCTGGCCGAGTCGATGGGTCTGCGCTCCGTCCGGGAGCTGATCCGGATGCGCCGCTCGCTGTGCGACATCCCGGAAGTTGCTGTGCCCGAAGGTATCCGGATACGAACCTATTCCGGGGCTGGTGATCATGCCGAACTGTTGCGGGTCAACAATGCCGCCTTCTCCTGGCACCCCGAGCAGGGCGGCTGGTCGGAAACCGATATCGCCGATCGCATCGGCGAGGTCTGGTTCGATCCCCACGGTCTGTTCCTGGCAACCGATGAGACCGGTGATCACGTCCTCGGTTTCCACTGGACCAAGATTCACGGCGACGAACTCGGTGAGGTGTACGTGGTGGGTGTCGATCCCGCCGAGCACGGCCGTGGTCTCGGACGTGCGCTGACCCTGGTGGGCATCGACCATCTCGCCCACCGGTTGCGACAGGCCGGCAGGCCCGAGGTCATGCTGTACGTCGAATCCGACAACGCGGCTGCCCTGCGCACATATCAGGCGCTGGGCTTCACCACCGACTCGGTGGACACCGCATACGCACCGCGCTGAGCATCGGCGAGCTGTTCACCTCCCGTTAACCATCCGTGCCCGAACTGGCCACCACCACCGCATAGTTTTCGCTCGACCCCAGAGACTCTGCAGAAAGAGGTAATCGGTGACCAGCTTCGGTAAAGCGATCGGTGTGGCGGCTTCGGCAGCGGCGATCCTCGCGCTCAGTGCATGCGGTAGCGACAAGAACTCGACCACCGCGTCGTCGACTGCGTCGGGAACCCAGTCCGGCAGCGCCTCGGCCGCCGCCGATTGCGGGGGCAAGAACACCCTGAGCGCGGAAGGTTCGACCGCCCAGCAGAACGCGATCGCCGTGTTCAATCAGGTGTGGGGCCAGAAGTGCGCCGGAAAGAACCTGTCCTACAACCCGACCGGGTCGGGCGCGGGCGTCAACCAGTTCATCGCCGGCCAGGTCGACTTCGCCGGTTCGGACTCGCCGCTGTCCAAGGATCAGCCGGCCGAGGCGGCCAAGCGCTGCGCGGACAACCCGGCCTGGAACCTCCCGCTGGTCTTCGGCCCGGTGGCGCTGGCCTACAACCTGCCCGGCGTCGACAACGTGGCCGTCAGCGGTGATGTGCTCGCCAAGATCTTCACCGGTGCAATCACCA
>NZ_JBPCSX010000040.1:0-4912 GCF_051006775.1 Mycobacterium sp. | reverse complement strand
GGCGGTGACCAGACCGAACACCAGCGCCCACCGAAAAGACCGCCGGCGCGTGCCCGCCGCGGTCTCATCGGCCGCGGGCGTGACGACGTCGACTTCCTCGGCCGTGGCGTCGTCCCTCCCGACGTCCTCCGCCTCGGTCAGTTCGGTGCCTCCGGACTCAGCATGTCCTGCCACGTCTTCTCCTGGGAACCGCTCTTGGCCAGGTCGGTCTGCGAATAGACCCGACCGTCGGGGCCGACATAGGTACCGGTGGTCTGGTCATACTTCACGACGGCAAGCGGCGGTGGCGCCGGCGCCACCGGAGCGGGTGCGGCAGCGGCCGGACGCGGGGAACTCACCGGCTGGGGTACGGACTGGCCCGAATTCGTGGCGTTCGGGTCACCCTTCCAGTTATAGCCATCGTTCAGCGGAACGTACTGTTCATCGCTTTCGCACATCTGAACCGTCGGGGCGCGCTTGCCGGGCCTGGTGAGACACGGCAGATTGCGCGCACCACGCACGTTGTAGGGCGAGTCCTGCGGAACTCGGCAGTACAGCAATCCGTTCGGACGTTCCGGATAGTCAGTCGCGACGGCCGTACGGTGTTGCTGCGCCGGCAGGAACCCTGTCGTACACGGTGGCGGCAAGTTCAGGTTCACGTTGAAACTCAGGTATCCACCGGGGTTGTCATTTCTCGAGTGCAAGTTGGCGACCGAGCCGGCCTGGATATTTGCGACGCCCTGCGGCAGGAGCACGAGCAATTGCTCGAGACCGGCATGATAATCCACCAGAACCTGACCAACGGATCCGAGATTGGCAAGAATTATCGGAAGTGTCGGTTGCAGCCGCTCGATAAGTTGGCGTGCTTTCTCGGTGGTGGGGCTGCCGTTGGCGATAAGACCATTGACTGCAGCGTCGCGGTCACGGAGCTGGCCGGAGACCGTCGCCAGATGTGCGGCCCATGCCCGGATGGAATCGGCGGAATCTGCCTGTGAATTGAGGACTGCCGCGGAAGAGTCGATGAGCGACGTCAGCGAACCGAGGTTGGCCCGCGCGTCGATTGCGAGTTGGCTGGCGCCCTTCACGATCCGGGAGAGTTCTGGACCGAGACCGCCGAACGCGGTGGACGACTCGTCGACAACGGTCTTCAGATTATCCTTCGGTATCGCGAGCAGGCCTCTATTCGATGCATCAAGTAGCGCGTCGATCGGGGGCGGAACTGAGGTGTTCGCGCGTGCGATCGTGTCGCCGTTGCGCAGTGGCGCCGAGTCACCGTCACGGGGCAGCAGGGCCACATACTGCTCGCCGATGGCCGATGCACTGTGCACCTCGGCTTCGAGGTTCGAGGGGATAGCGATTCCAGACTTCAGCGACAGCACCGCGCGGACCCCACCGCCGGCTGCCAGGCCCACGGATTCAACCTTGCCGACCGTCGTGCCGCGATAGGTCACATTGGCGCTGCGGTACAGCCCGCCCGATACCGGCAACTCCATGGCCACCGTGTAACGCCCGACGCCGAACATCGCCGGGATCTTGATGTAGTCGCCGATCATGATGGCCCCGGCAACCACTGAAATGATCGCGAACACCGCCAACTGAATGACAAGTCGTTTGGACATGTGCACGTTAGGGCCCCTGGTCGAGGTGGTAGGGAGCGATAAGCGGGTTACCTGAGGTATACGGACTCGGTAGCTGACCGATCGTTCTCCCCCACTGAATTTCCAGCAGCGTGAGGAGGCCCTCATAACGGGTACCGGTCAGGAACGACGCATCGATGCGGCTGAGGGTGAGGTCGATGGTGGGAGAAAGGTTTCCGTAATCGCCCCGCATCCAGTTCTGCAGCGTGTCCGTCGGGAACGGATAGCTGGCCAGCATTCCCAGCGATCGGGTGATCGCCGGACCTGCGTTGGCGACCGACCGCAACACCGGCGCAAGGTCATTGAATTCCTTGACCAGCGTCTCCTTGGTCTGACCGATCGAGCTGGTGGCTATCGCGCCGAATTTCCCCAACTGATCGAGGGCTTCAGCGATGTTGCGACGTTGGTCTTTGAGAACGGCGAGTGCGTTGGGAATCGTCTTCAGTGCCCGTTCGAGAACTGGGCGCTGCTCGGCGAATTTGCCGACCACTCGGTCCAGACTCTCCGTGGCGGCGATGATGTCCCCGCTCTGATCATCGATGTAGCCAGCGAATCTATCGAGTTGGCTGATCAGGCTGCGGAGATCCTGATCACGTCCGTGCAGGGCGGTACTGAATGCCTCGATGACATCCTGTAGTTGGCCAATGCCGCCGCCGTTGAGCAGGAGCGAGACCGCTGCAAGCGTCTGCTCGGTGGTCGGGAATGCGCCGGCGTTCTTCAGCGGAATCACCGATCCATCGTGAAGTCGCTCCGTGGCGGCCGGTGTTGCCGGCTCGGCAAGCTCGATGTGTTGGGAACCCAGCAGGCTGGTCTGGCCCATCTTCGCGGTGACGTCGGACGGAAGCGAAACGTCGCCGTTCAATCGCATGGTCACCAGCGCATGCCAGCCCTGGCGTTCGATCTTGGTCACCGTGCCGACATTGACATCGCCCACCCGCACCCGGGAATTCGGCTCGAGGTTATTCACATCCGGTATTTGTGCCTGCACCAGATAAGAGTCCGATCCACCACCCTCGCTGCCGGGCAGATGCAATGAGTTGAGGCCGCGCCACCCGCAACCCGAGAGGGTCAGCGCGACAGCCACAACCAGCCCGGTCGTTCGACGACCGCGCCGCGCCGCGCTCACCGTCCACCTTCAGCAGGCAATAGCAAATCCTGCAGACCAGCAGCTGGATCACTGCTGGAGGCAGGCGCATCACCGCCCACTGGTGCCGAAGCGGGTGCTGGCGGTACGTAGTCCGGTCGCATCCAATCCTCACTGTAGGTGACTTCATTTGGCCGCGCCTGGGCGCCGACCGTCAAAATCGGTGCGCCCGGCATTCCGTCGACTCCGAGTGGGAGGAAGTTGTATTGGCGATTCTTGAAGATCGGGGCCAGATACTGAACGCAGAGTTTCGCCGATTGCTCCGCATTCAGGCGCGACGCCGCCTGGATCGAACTGCAGACGAATTGCAGCGGATTGGCGAAGTTGTTGAGTGACAGCGCACCCGTTGTGGTCGCTCCGGCGGGTTCGTAGATATTGATGAAGTTCGACAGGCCGGTCGGCGCAACATGCAGACTCTGTTTCAGATCATCCTTGCTCTCACCGAGCGCTTGAGTGATCTCGGCGAGGCGGTCGAAGGCGGTCCCGAGATGGCCCTGGTTCTCCTGTAGGAAGACATCCATATCGGTGACTGCCGTATTCAAGTCAGCTACGGCGGTCCCGACCTCGTCCGGGCTGTTCGCGAGTAGGCCGGTCACCCCGGCGAGATTCTGGTTGAGTTGACGCATCAGGTCGGTACTGCCACTGAGCGCCGAGACCAGAATCGACAGGTTCTTGACTGTTCCAAAGATATCGCCCGACTGATCACCCAGGATCGACAGTGACTGTGAAAGCTTGATCACGGTGTCGCGGACCGAACTACCTTGACCGCGTAGATTGTCCGCAAGCGTGTTGACAAAGCCGCCCAAGGTGGATACCCCGCCTGGCGTGGTCGGCTGCAGGGTCTCGGTCAGTTTCTTCAATTGGATCCGCAGGTCATCGTATTCGACAGGTACGGCCGTCCGATCCCGCGGAATTACGGCGTTGTCCCCCAGTGCCGGGCCGCCTGTGTAGACCGGGATGAGCTGAATGAACCTCGCGCTGACCAGGGTCGGTGAGATGACCACCGCCTTCGCGTCGGCGGGGATCTTGTACTTGCTGTCCACCCAGAAGGTGACCTGTGAGCGCGAGGGTTGCGGAACGATCTTCTTGATCTTGCCCACCGGTACGCCGAGGACCCGAATGGTGTCGCCTTCGTAGATGCCGTTGCTGTTCTCGAAGTAGGCCGTCATCATTGTCTTCCCGAACCGGCTGGGTAGGACCACCAGAGCCACCGCTCCGACCAGCACAACGGCAAGCCCGAACACCAGCAGCCGGCGAGCGGATCGTGAGAGGTTCATGGGGTCGTCCGTCCTGTCTGGGCCGGCTCATTCGGCGCTGCCCGGTAGACCGGTTCAGGTGCGGGGGAAGGGCCCTCCGCGCCGGGAATCGGCGGACCGGGCGCTGGTCCGCCCGGCGCCGGAGCCGGCGGCGGTTCCCGGTACGGATAACGGGGATCGCCCGGCTTGCCGGTGATCGCGTCGGGCAGAGTCATCCGCGGATCACCACCCTGACCGGTACGCGGGAAGGGCATCGGCAGGGCCGGCGTTCCCGGTTGGCCCGTCGGTGGGTCGGTCAGTTCCGAGGGCAGCAGGACGGCGGGTTCGAGGCCGAGGTCGGAGAACGCCGCGTCGATGAAGGGCTGAATGAACTGGCCCGGCAGCAGGTTGACGATATAGGAATTGAACCAGGGGCCAGTAGAGACGGCCTCACCCTGCGACATCGAAAACGCGTTGAGACGCTTGATCGACAGCTGCAGATCCTTCTTGTGGTTGGCGAGGATCGTGAGGACGCCGTTCAGCTTCTCCAGCGAGGGTGGCAGTTGAGTCCGATTCTCCGAGGCGAAGGCCGAAAGCTGTCTGGCGAGGCTGGAAAGATTGCCCGAAACCTCGTCAAGAGCCGCACTTTCGCTCTGCAACTGCGCCAGAAGCGCGTTGGTCTGCTGGATGAGGAGGACGACCTGATCGGTGCGATTGGATAGCACGGTGGTCGCCTTGTAGGCGTGGGCCAACAGCTCTCGCAACTGCACGTCCCGATTGTTCAGCGACGCGGAGAACCGGCCGAGACCCTGTACAGCGGCCTGCAACTCTGGAGGCGTGCTGGAAAAGGTTTCGGAGAGAGTCGAAAGGGATTGGGACAATTTCGCCGTGTCGAGCTGATCGATGTTAGTCGCGAG
>NZ_JBPCSX010000039.1:0-6177 GCF_051006775.1 Mycobacterium sp. | reverse complement strand
ACCTGGCCAGGGCGCAACTCGAGCTACTGCGCAGCGAAGGAATACTGTCCGACGACGGCCGCATTCCGCTGGCCGACGTCCGGTTCAGGTTTTAGAGCGCCATCCGGACGACGGTGGCGGTGCGCTCCAGGCCGGGGAATGCCTCCGCGGTGGAGCGCGGATGAAGAACGTGCACAGCAAGCCGGAACATCAACGCCCGCAACAACATCTGCGGCCATTCCGGGAAGTCCTCCCAGCGCTCGATCAGACCGTCGTCGGCGTCTCCCCAGGACAGGGCGTCGACCACCACCACCCCGGCCGCCCAGGCCGCCGGGCGCCAGTACGGCGTGATGTCGGTGATTCCCGGAGCGGCCGCACCGGCGAACAGCACCGTGCCGTAGAGGTCCCCGTGCACCAGCTGGCTGGTGCTCTTGGTGGGCGTGCGCAGCGCGGCCAGATGCTCGAGCAGTTCCCGGGCCTCCCGGCGGTGCGGGGTGTCCTCGATCTCCGGGGCGCCCAGCGGAAGGCTTTTGAGCAGCCGCTCATCCCAGACCACGCGGTCGGCGGCGGTGAACACGTCGACGTCGGTCCACGGCGGCACCGGCGCCTGGGTCAGGAAACGCGGCCGCTCGAGCTTGGCGGTGGCCTCATGCAGGCGCACCGCGGCTGAGATCACCTCATCGTGTCGCGGTTCCGGTGATCCCTCGACGAAGGTGTCCGCGCGCCAGCCGGCCACCACGTAGCGGCCGTCGGTGGAGCGCACCGGACGGGCCAGCCGCAGCCCATCGACGAACAGGGATTCGCGGGTGTTGGCCGACCAGGCCGCCCGGGCGTGGTCGGAAATCTGGGACAGCACGATCTCACCGGAGCGCCAGCCGCTGTCCCAGCCGTCGCCGAGCGGCTCGGGGGCACCGCCTTTGACGCCGAACGCCGTCATCACGTGCTCCGGCGGACGCTCGTCGATCACATGGTCAGGGTAAGGGCATCGGCCGACAACGGGCCGTCAGTACATCACCATGTCGGGCTCGAATTCTGCCGCCCAGGCGAGGATGCCACCGCTCAGGTGCAGGGCATCGGCGAATCCGGCCCGCTTGACCGCAACCAGCGCCTGCGCCGAACGCATCCCGCTCTTGCAGTAGAGCACCGCCACCCGATCGCTCGGCAGCAGCGCCAGACCCTCACCGGAGTCGATGGCCGACTTGGGGATCAGCACCGCACCGGCGATGCGGTTGATTGCGAACTCGGGGCGTTCGCGGACGTCGATCAGCGCGACGTCGGCCCCGGCGTCGAGCATGGCGCGTAACTGCTGCGGGGTGATGCCCGGATCACCGTCGAGGCCTGAGGTACCGCAGTACGCCTCATAGTCGATGAGACCGGTGATCGGTGGTGCGGTGGGATCTTTGCGGACGGAGATGGTGCGGTAGGTCATGGCCAGTGCGTCATAGATCATCAGCCGGCCCAGCAGCGAATCACCTATGCCGACAAGGAGTTTGATCGCCTCGGTGCCCATCACCGCGGCGATGGACGCGCACAGGATGCCCAGCACTCCGCCCTCGGCACAGGACGGCACCAGGCCCGGCGGCGGCGGTTCGGGGTACAGATCGCGATAGTTCAGGCCCAGCCCGTCGGGGGCGTCCTCCCAGAACACCGACACCTGGCCACTGAAGCGGTGGATCGAGCCCCACACGTACGGCTTGTGCGCGAGCACCGCTGCGTCGTTGACCAGATAGCGGGTGGCGAAGTTGTCGGTGCCGTCGACGATCAGGTCGTACTGGGCGAACAGGTCGACGGCGTTCTCGGGCTCCAGGCGGAACTCGTAGAGGTTGACGGTGACGAACGGGTTGACCTCGGCGATCGAGTCGCGCGCGCTCTGTGCCTTGGGCCTGCCGATGTCGTTCTGGCCGTGGATGATCTGGCGCTGCAGATTGGACTCCTCGACGCGATCGAACTCGACGATGCCCAGGGTGCCGACACCGGCCGCGGCCAGGTAGAGCAGCGTCGGGGAACCCAGCCCGCCGGCGCCGATCACCAGCACCCGGGCGTTCTTGAGCCGCAACTGCGCCTCGGCGCCGAAGTCCGGGATGATCAGGTGCCGGCTGTAGCGGGCGATCTCATCGCGGGTCAGCTCAGCGGCGGGTGAGACCAGCGGCGGCAGGGGCATGCCTTCATTGTGCCGACCGTGCGTGTCGGTACGGCAACACGCCGCTCGGCTGAGCAGTTTGCGCACACTCGGCGCAGGGGGAACGGAACGCTCAGGCGATCGGATACGGCCAGGGGTTGAACCGACAGGTCTTGCCGTCCGGCTTGACCGAACTGGGGTCGAACCGGGCCCCGTCGTTGTCGGACGTCGAGAAGGTCTGCTGCATCATGATCGGCGCCAGCGCGCCGTTCTTATCGCACGGCTCATGGGTGGTGTAACCGATGGCGTGGCCGACCTCGTGGTTGATCAGGTACTGCCGGTAGGACCCGATATCGCCCTGGAACGGCATTGCCCCGCGCACCCAGCGGGCCAGGTTGAGGAACACCCGCGGCTCGGCGTCCGGGCCGTAAACCGGGTTGTAGCAAGATGTTTCGATCTGAATCTCATAGCCGCAGCCCTCACGCACGGTGACCGGCGACGTCAGCGACACCCGAAAATCCGGCTTGGCGGTCGGATCGTCGATGCGACGGAAGGCGAACTGCGGATCATGCGTCCAGCTCTTCGGATTGCTCAGCGTCTCGGTGACCATCCTGGCGAAGCCCTCGTCACCGCCGAACGACGAGGTGTCGATGCCGTTCTCCACCTCGACGGTGTAGGTGAACGTCTTGGCGCTGCCCTCGCCGACCTTCGGAGAGGTGCCCGGCACGATATGCCAGCTGCGCTCACCGGTCTCGGTGAAGGCCCCGCCGGCCGGCAGCAGCCCGGTCGGCAGGCTGGCGTCGAACTCGGTCAGCCCACGCGGCGGCGCGCCGACGATCGTGGTGCCCAACGAGCCGATGGTCGGCGGACCCTTGAGTTCGGACTCGGCCGACTGCACCGGGGTGCCGGTGAAGGTCTGGTAGAGGACCACCGCGGTGAGCACCACCAGGATCGGCAACGCGTACGCCCGCCAGCCGTAGGTGGAGAGGAACCTGCCGAACTCACTCTGTTTGCGCACGCCGATCCGTTGTTCGCGGTTGGCGCGCTGGCGTCCGGAGCCCTGCGTCAGGGGATCACGCTGGGCGCGCAGCGGCTCATTCCACTCGCCACGCAGCATGGGGGCACGGCCACTTCCCGGGGGCCCCGACGCGTTGGTCACCGCCCCAGGATGGCATATGAGCACGCCAACACCCGGAACGTTGCCGCCGAGCAACCAGGGTCGAGTAGTAATGTCGCGCGGATGAACGACGTCGCCGAGACCGCCGCGGGTAAGTCCGCGGGCCGTCGCGGCAGTCGTCTACCCCGCGGTGAGCGCCGTGAACAGCTCCTGGCCGCGGCCAGCGAGCTGTTCGTCGATCGCGGCTTCCACGCCGCCGGGATGGACGAGATCGCCGACCGGGCCGGGGTCAGTAAACCGGTGCTCTACCAGCACTTCGCCAGCAAGCTCGACCTCTACCTGGCGGTTCTGGCGCAGCATGTGGAGATCCTGGTGTCCAGCGTCCGGGAGGCCTTGGACACCTCGACCGACAACCGTCAGCGTCTGCGCGACGCCGTCCAGGCGTTCTTCGACTTCATCGAAGACGACAGCCAGGGATTCCGGCTGATCTTCGAGAACGATTACGTGACCGAACCGACGGTTGCGGCCCAGGTGAAGGTGGCCACCGAGGCCTGCACCGACGCGGTGTTCGACCTTGTCAGCCGGGATTCCGGCTTGGAGCCGCACCGGGCCCGGTTGATCGCTGTCGGCCTGGTGGCGCTGAGCGTCGATTGCGCCCGCTACTGGCTGGCCGCTGACCGGCCGGTCTCCAAGGAGACCGCGGTGGACGGGACCGTGCAGTTCGCCTGGGGCGGCCTGTCACACGTCCCGCTGACGCGGTCCTAGAAGATCAGGAACTGGCGGCGATACCGAAGCCGACCCGGCCCTTGTCCGCGGCGCCGATCTCGATATAGGTGATCTTGGCGGCCTGCACCAGGATGCGACGGCCCTTGTCATCGGTCAGTGCCAGCAGCTCTGCCGCGCCCTTGGCCATCGCCGCCTTCACCAGCGTCTCGACCTCTTCCGGGGTCTGCGAGCTGTTGAACACCAGATCCCGCGGGCTGTCCGAGACACCGATCTTGACCTCCACGGCGGGGCCCCTTTCACTAGTGGCAATTCACCTAGCAGGCTAGTGGACGGCCGCGCCGGGCCGTCGGGCCGCCGGGGTGTTTGGCTAAAAAGCCATCAAGCTGCGGTAACAGCATGGCAACGCACCCGTGTGCCGGGCCGGGCCTCGCCGGCGGCCTGTCTAGCGTGACAACGGTGATGCGATTCCGAGTGGCACTGACCGCCATCGGCGTGCTGGCCACCGCGCTGGCCACCACCTACGTCATCACGACCGGCTCCGCCGCGACCGTTGAAAACACCGGGGAACACCGGGTCGTCGTCGCCACCCCCGGCCCGGCCACGCCACATCAGAACCCGCAGGCCAGCATCGTCACCGTCGCCCCCGAGGTCCCGGTGCGGGTGCAGGGTATGGCCGCCACCCAGGGGCCCACCGACCTGCGCAAGGTGGCCTACACCGTCGCGGGAAATCAGCGGCCCGATGACCCGGTGAGTGTGGTCTACGCCGACGAGACCGGGACACTGCAGCGCGTCGAGAACGTCCGGCTGCCGTGGACGCTGACCGTTACCCAGGATGTGGCGGTGAACTACGTGTTTGCCAGCAGCCGCGGCAGCCAGCTGAACTGCTGGATCACCGACGCCGGCGGATCGACGGTGGCGTCGCAGACCGACTTCAGCCCCGCCGCCAGCTGTAACCGCTGATCAGCCCAACCCCAGTTCGCGCATCCGGTCGGCATGCGTGCGCTGCAGTTTGTCGAAGAAATCGCTCATCTGACCCAGGCCTCCGCCGGCGAGCACCAGGTCCACCAGCTCGTCGCGCTCGGCCATCACGTACTGCGCCTGGGTGATGGCTTCACCGAGGAGCCGACGCGCCCATAGCGCCAGCCGGCTGCGCTGACGGTCGCTGGCGGTCACCGCGGCTCGGACCTCGCCGACGACGAACTGGGAATTTTTGGTCTCGGCCATCACCTGGTGCACCACATCGGCCACCTCAGGCGGCAGCGACTCGGCGATCTGGCGGTAGAAGTCGGCCGCCAGCGCATCACCGATATACGTCTTGACCAGGGCTTCCATCCAGGTACTGGGCATGGTCAGCCGGTGGTAGTTCTCCAGCGCCGGGGCGTAGCGGGTGATGGCCGGCAGCACGTCGACCCCGCGGGCCTCCAGGGTGCCGCGCAGCAGTTCGTAATGCGCCATCTCGGCGGCGGCCATCCGGGCCATATTGATCCGGCCGGCCAGATTCGGGGCCATCCGGGCCTCGTCGGTGAGCCGGTAAAACGCCGCCACCTCGCCGTAGGCCAGCAGTGCGAACAATTCGTCGACACCGGGATGGTCGGCCGCCACGGTCATGGGGTCACTGTAGCCGGGGGGTAACATGGGAGCCGGAACCGCAGGTTCCACAGAAATGTGCGTGCACGTAGTGGGCCCGCCCTCCTCGGCGCCGGGCCCCTCAATTCCGATATCGGTCTCTCGTGCGCGCGTTGCAGCTTGAGACGAGGAACGGCATCGGAAGGCCATTAGTGACACATCTGGAACATCACTCACCCGTCAGTGAACCCATCAGCTTCGCCCAACTCGGGGTGCGCGACGAGATCGTCCGCGCACTCTCCGAGCGCGGCATCGAGAACGCCTTCGCGATCCAGGAGCTCACCCTCCCGCTCGCGCTGGCCGGCGATGACCTCATCGGTCAGGCCCGCACCGGCATGGGCAAAACCTTTGCCTTCGGCGTGCCGCTGCTCAACCGCATCACCTCACCGGGCGAGCCCGAGCTGAACGGGGTGCCGCGCGCACTGATCGTGGTACCCACCCGCGAGCTGTGCATCCAGGTCTACGAGGATCTGACCGGCGCCGCGAAATACCTTGAGGCGCAAGGCGGAGGCGAGAAGTCGCCGACATCCGGCTCCCGTCCACTCTCGGTCGTGTCGATCTACGGCGGCCGTCCCTACGAGCCGCAGATCGAGTCGCTGCAGAAGGGGGC
>NZ_JBPCSX010000038.1:0-6969 GCF_051006775.1 Mycobacterium sp. | reverse complement strand
CGGAACCAGCTGAAGGAGAAGTGCGGGCCCAGGATGCCGCCACCGGCCAGCCACTGGCAGCCCACCGAATTCACCGCGGTCCTGACCAGGCCGCTCACCCCGGTCTGCTCAGCGAGGGTCTCGTCGCTGATCCCGCCGCACTCCTCGAACATCGGGCCGTGCGTGCCATCTGCCGTGGGCGCCGGCGCGTCCGACTGCTGCTGACCAGGCCCCGCCTGATCCCGCTCAGATGTCGAACAGGCACCGACGGAGGTCACCGTCACAGCGGCGACCACCAGGGCCACGAGTTTGCGTGTGGAGGTCATCGCCACCTGCTGATTCTCACAGCATGCACTGTAGCGGCCGGGCCCGGCGTAGTCGGCGACATACCCGCTGAACTGCTAGTTTGCCGACCCCGGCGGGTGTGGGAAAGTTACGTAATGCTCCTGGCGCTGCTGCGACAGTACGTCGCGCCGTACCGGTGGCCCGTCGCCGCGGTGATGGCGTTCCAGACCGTCAGCAGCCTGGCATCGCTGTACCTGCCCACCCTCAACGCGGCGATCATCGATGACGGTGTCACACAGGGGAACACCGCCCTGATCGTGCGCCTCGGTCTGATGATGCTCGCGGTCGCGGCCCTCCAGGGGCTGTGCGCGGTCGGCGCGGTCTATTTCGGATCGCGGACCGGAATGGGTCTCGGACACGATCTGCGGGCCGCGCTGTTCAGCCATATCACCACCTTCTCGGCCCACGAGGCAGCACGTTTCTCACCGGCGTCGCTGCTCACCCGGACCACCAATGACGTTCGGCAGATCCAGGTTCTGGTGCAGATGACGGCCACCGCTCTGGTCACCGCTCCGATCATGTGCGTCGGCGGCATCATCATGGCGATCCGCCAGGATGCCGGCCTGTCCTGGCTGCTGATGGTCAGCGTGCCCGTGCTGGCCATCGCCAATTATCTGATCGTGGCGCGGATGCTGCCGATCTTCCGCAGCATGCAGCAGCGCATCGACGGGATCAACCGCGTTCTGCGCGAACAGCTTTCCGGAATCCGGGTGATCCGAGCGTTCGCCCGCGAACCGTTCGAACGGCGGCGATTCGCCGAGGCCAACCAGGCCGTATCCGATGCCGCCCTGGCGGCCGGGCGCTGGCAGGCACTGATGCTTCCGGTCACCACCCTGACCATCAACATCTCCAGTGTCGCGCTGATCTGGTTCGGCGGTCTCCGGATCGACGCCGGTCAGATGCAGGTCGGTTCACTGATCGCGTTCCTCGCGTATTTCACGCAGATTCTGATGGCCGTCATGATGGCGACACTGGTCCTGGTCATGCTGCCGCGGGCATCGGTATGCGCGGAGCGCATCACCGCGGTGCTGGACACCAACCCGTCGGTCACCAGTCCCCCCTCCCCCATCCGTCCGGATGGAGGAGTTCACGGAGTGGTGCATCTGGACCGGGCGGGGTTCCGCTATCCCGAGGCTGAAAGCCCGGTGCTGCAGGATATTTCGTTCACCGCCACGCCCGGCCGCACGACGGCGATCGTCGGTGGAACCGGATCGGGAAAGTCGACGCTGGTGGCCCTGATCTGCCGGTTGTACGACGTGACCAGTGGCTCGGTGCATCTGGACGGTGTCGATGTCCGCGACTACGACACCGAGGATCTCTGGTCGGGGTTGGGACTGGTGCCGCAACGGGGCTACCTGTTCACCGGAACGGTCGCCGACAACCTGCGCTATGGCAAAGCAGATGCCACCGAGGACCAGATGTGGGCGGCACTCGCGGTGGCCGCGGCCGACGACTTCGTGCGTTCGCATCCGGACGGTCTGGCCATGCGGGTCGCCCAGGGTGGCGCCAACTTCTCCGGGGGCCAGCGGCAGCGGTTGGCCATCGCCCGCGCGGTGATCCGTAAGCCGTCGGTTTACCTTTTCGATGATGCGTTCTCCGCGCTCGACGTCGGTACCGATGCCAGGATCCGCGCAGCACTGCGCGACGTAGCGGCAGCGTCCACCGTAATCGTTGTATCCCAACGTATCTCGACCGTCATGGCGGCCGATCAGATCGTCGTACTCGACGGCGGCCGCATGGTGGGTGTCGGCACCCATGCTGATTTGGTTCACCGTTGCCCCGCGTATGCGGAGTTCGCCGATTCGCAGTCGCTGGTCTCCGGGGTCGGAGGGCAGCCGTGACCGCACCCCCGATGCGCGGCGGGATCCGGGCCATGATGGCCGACCCGGCGCAGGCGCGGTCACGGGATTTCGTCGGCTCGGCGCGGCGCCTGCTGCGCCGCCTCACACCGCACCGCATCCCGGCCATCGCGGTCATTGCGCTGTCGGTCTGCGGTATCGCGCTGTCGGTGATCGGCCCGCGGGTTCTCGGGCACGCAACAGATCTGCTGTTCAATGGTGTGGTCGGGCGTCAGCTGCCGGCCGGCATCACCAAACAACAGGCGGTGGCAGCAGCCCGCGCACGCGGCGACGTGAATATCGCGGACATGCTGTCGCGGATGGATTTGATCCCCGGCCGCGGGGTCGACTTCCCCGCTGTGGGACGCACTCTGCTACTGGCCCTCGGGATGTATCTTTTGGCCGCCTTGCTGATCTGGGTGCAGGCCCGGCTGCTGAACGTGATCGTGCAGCGGACCGTCACCACCCTGCGGGCCGAAGTCGAGGCCAAGGTGCATCGGCTTCCACTGTCCTACTTCGACTCCCGCCAGCGCGGCGAATTGCTGAGCAGGGTGACCAATGATGTCGATAACGTCCAGACATCGCTCTCGATGACGATCAGTCAACTGCTCAGCGCTGTGCTCACCGTCGTGGCGGTGCTGGCGATGATGCTGACCCTCTCACCCCTGCTGACACTGATCACGGTGGTCACAGTCCCGCTGTCTCTGTGGGTGACCCGGGCGATCACCCGCCGGTCACAGAAGATGTTCATTGCGCAGTGGACCAGTACCGGCCGGCTCAATGCTCATATCGAGGAGACCTACAGCGGTTTCACCGTGGTACGGACCTTCGGTCATCGCGAGTCCGCCCAGCAGCGTTTCGGTGAACTCAACGCCGACGTCTACCGCGCCGGCTTCGGCGCGCAGTTCCTCTCCGGCCTGGTGTCGCCCGCCACGACGGTCGTCGGCAACCTGAGCTATGTGGCCGTTGCGGTCATCGGTGGCTTCCAGGTGGCGACCGGTCGGATCACCCTGGGTGGCATCCAGGCGTTCATCCAGTACGTTCGGCAGTTCAACCAGCCGGTGACCCAGGTCGCCGGCTTCTACAACACCCTTGTGTCCGGCCTCGCCAGCGCCGAGCGGGTATTCGAGTTCCTCGACGAACCCGAGGAGATCGCCTCCGCGGCAGCCGATGCCGGCCCCGGACCGGGCCGGGTGGAGTTTCACAGCGTCGGATTCAGTTACCGACCGGGTACGCCGGTGATCGAGGACCTCTCACTGGTGGCAGAACCGGGCAGCACGGTAGCGATCGTCGGGCCCACCGGCGCCGGGAAGACCACGCTGGTGAATCTGCTCCTGCGGTTCTATGACGTGGACTCCGGCCGGATCCTGCTCGACGGCAACGACATCTGTGACATCAGCCGCGAGTCGCTTCGGTCCCGCATTGGCATGGTGCTGCAGGACACCTGGCTGTTTGGCGGGACGATTCACGAGAATATCGCTTACGGCAGGCCCGAGGCAGACGATGACGAGGTGCTCGCCGCGGCGCGCGCGGCCTATGTCGACAACTTCGTACGGTCGCTGCCCGAGGGTTACCAGACCAGAATCAGCGATGACGGCGGCACTATCAGTGCCGGCGAGAAGCAACTCATCACAATCGCCAGAGCGTTCCTGGCACGCCCCCAACTGCTCATCCTTGACGAGGCCACCAGTTCGGTGGACACCCGCACCGAACTACTGGTGCAGAAGGCGATGGCCCGCTTACAAAGTGAGCGAACTAGTTTCATCATCGCCCACCGGCTCTCGACCATCCGCGACGCGGATCTGATCGTGGTGATGGACGGCGGTCGTATCGTCGAGCAGGGCCCGCACGCCGATCTGCTGGCACGCCGTGGAGCGTACTGGGAGATGACGCGCGCTTAAGTTCTCAGCGCGCGTCCACCTTCGGCTCAGGACACCGGCGGTCGCCGGTGCGCCCAGGGTCGCGCCGCCTCGATCTGCGCGCTCAGCGACAGCAGCGTCGCCTCATCGGACGGTCGACCGACCAACTGCACCGACACCGGCAGGCTCTCGCCCTCAAAGAACCACGGCACCGATGCCGCCGGCTGACCGGTGGCGTTGAAGACGGCGCAGAACGGCACCCGCATCGCGACCAGCGAGAGCGTGCTGAAGCCGCCGCGATGCTGATACTGGCCGATCCGCGACGGTCCGGTGGAGGTACCCGGGGTGATCAACACGTCGAAGTCGTCGAAGATCGAACCGACTCGTGCGGTGAGCTTGGGTTCGGCTGCCATGACCTTCTGGATCTGACTTTCGGAGACCATCGAACCCAGCCGGGCGATTGCCCGGGTACGCGGCTCCAATCGCTCCGGGTAGGGCAGCTTGCGCACTTCCTCGTAGACGCCGCGCCACATCCGCGGCAGCACATGGCCGTACATCGCCCAGACCGGGTAGTCCGGGTCCCGCCACATCACCTCGTGACCGAGGTCCCGCAGCAGGGCCTCCATTCCTTCCAGTGCACGCTGCTGCGACCGTCCGACCCGCCCGACCATTGTCGGAGGCAGCTTGGCGCTCAACGCAATTCGCAGCCGGCCGGGCTTACGTTCGGCCGCCTTGACGAAGCCGCCACGAGGAGCCTTACCGGTGTTCGTCACGTCGAGGAACAGAGCGGCGTCGGTCACCGACCGTGCCAGTGGACCGTTGACGCTGAGGCCGTACCACGGTTGATCGGCTGGATCCCCACCACCGATCGGCACCCGCCCCCGTTGCGGCTTGAGACCGTAGAGACCGCACCAGCTGGCCGGGATACGAATCGATCCGGCGCCATCGGAGCCGAGCGCGAACGGGGCCAGGCCGGCGGCCACCGCGGCCCCGCTACCGCCGCTGCTGCCGCCGGGTGCATAGGCCAGATCCCACGGGTTGTGCGTTGCGCCGAACGACACCGTCTCGGTGAACGGCCATAGCATCATCTCCGGCACCGCCGTCTTGCCGAGGAACACCGCGCCGGCCTCGCGCAGCCGGCGCACCACCTCGGAGTCGACGGTGGACTCCAGGTCGTACGCGCTGGTGCCGAAGCAGGTGAACTCGCCGGCCACATCGCTGTCGTCCTTGATCGCGATCGGCACACCCAACAGCGGCAAGCGTTCGCCGGCGTCGAGGCGCTCCTGTGCGGCGGCCGCCTCCCGGCGGGCGCTGTCGGCCATGACGATCCGGAATGAACGCAGTTCGCGGTCGATCCGAGCGATGCGGTCCAGATACAACTCAAGCAGCGCCGGCGCCGAGATGGATCCGGCCGCGAGCATGCGGGCCTGCTCAGCGGCCCCGGAGAAGGCGATATCTGTGGCGTCCACTCAGCGCAGCGTAGCCGTTGACGAGCCGCCCCAACCGTTACGGTGGTCCTCATGGGTTGTGTGTTCTGCCAGATCGTCGCCGGTACCGCACCGGCGGTCCGCGTCTATGAGGACGACGACTGTCTGGCTTTCCTTGATATCCGGCCCTTCACCCGGGGCCACACCCTGGTGATCCCCAAGCAGCACAGCGTCGATCTGACCGACACCCCGGCGCCGGCACTGGCCGGGCTGCTGACCGTCGGTCAGCGCATCGCCAGGGCGACCAGGGCCTCCGGTCTGGCGGCCACCGGCAATAACGTGGCGATCAACGACGGCAAGTCGGCATTCCAGTCGGTGTTCCATATTCACCTGCACGTCGTGCCACGCCGCGACGGTGACAAGCTCTCGTTCGCGAAGGGAATGCTGATGCGCCGCGACCCCGACCGGGAGACCACCGGACGTATCCTGCGTGAGGCGCTGGCGGTGCTGCCATGAGTCTTGCCGAGAAGGCGCTCGGATTATTCGTGCGCACCCACGATTCGTTGTACCAGCGCAACAACGTGTGGATCGGTCACCGCATCCCGGGAGCGCCCAACAGCCTGCTGCTGCATACCGTCGGGGCCAAGACCGGACTACCCCGCACCAGTGCGCTGTCCTACGCCCGGGATGGCGACAGCTATCTGGTTGTCGCCTCCAACGGAGGCGACCCCCGCGCGCCGGGCTGGTATCACAATCTCAAGGCCGCACCCCGGGTCGAGATCAACGTGGGCCCGCGGCGATTCGAGGCCACCGCAATGCCGGTTCTGCACGACGATCCCGACTATGCCCGGGTGTGGCGGATCGTCAACGCCAATAACTCCGATCGCTATGACGGGTATCAGGCGCGCACCACCCGGCCGATTCCAGTGGTGCGACTGACGCCCTGAGTCAGAGGCGGCGTCGGCGTCCCCGGCGTCCCGGCCGGGGAACAACTGCCGTTACTCCTTCAGACCGGCGCGGGCCGCGGCGACGGCGAAGACGTCGTCAAGCATCTCCGGGGTGAGCCGGCCGGTGAACATGTTCTGCTGGCTCGGGTGATAGCTGCCGACGAGGATCACATCGGGAAGTTCGGCAACCACATCATGGCCGAATTTGGCTGCGCCCCTGGGCTTTCCGAGTAACCGCAGCGCGGCCTGCCAGGCGAAGCCGCCCAGGGCCACCACGACTCGAACGTGCGGCGAGATCAGCCGCCACTCGGCGGCCAGCCAGGGCTCGCACGCCTCCTGCTCGTCGGGCGTCGGCTTATTGGCGGGTGGGGCGCACCGCACCGCAGCGACGACACGAATTTTCGTGGTGGCCAGACCGTCCCCCGCGTCGACGCTGTCCGGGGAGTTCACCAGACCGGCGCGATACAACGCCGCAAACAACTGGTCGCCCGATCGGTCGCCGGTGAACACCCGGCCGGTGCGGTTGCCGCCGTGGGCGGCGGGCGCCAGACCCAGCACCAGGATCTGCGGCCGC